>WRAZ01000007.1 GCA_009779925.1 Chitinivibrionia bacterium | reverse complement strand
AGTTTTCCTGCGGCGCAGGTGGCGTCGTTCTTGACAATTTTTGAAATGCGAAGAATAACCGCAGGCGAACTCAAAGGGTTTCGCTCCGCGTTTTTGGAATTAGGGAAAAAGCCGAATTTGGGCACGCAACACGCCATAGATTGTTGTGGAACGGGCGGCGACCGAAAGGATACTTTCAATATTTCAACATTGTCGTCGCTGATAGTTGCGGGGGCGGGCTATCCCGTCATAAAACACGGGGCGGGGAGCGCTTCGGGAAGTTTCGGGAGTTCGGATATTATGACGGCTTTGGGCTATAAAATGACCGACGACGAAGATATTCTCAAGCGCCAACTCGAAGAGACTAAATTTTGCTATCTTCATTCGCCGTTTTACTACGGATTTATGAAAAACATTGCGCCAATCCGCAAAGATTTGGGCATACAGAATTTCTTTAATATGATTGGACCTATCGTAAATCCCGTTCAGCCGAAATTTCAGTTTGTGGGCGTTTATTCGTTGAGGGTTGCGGAGTTGTATCATCAGATATTGTCGCCCGAAAGAGAATATTTAACCATAGTTCATTCAAGCGACGTATTCGACGAAATTTCACTGACGGCGGATTTTCACTTAATTACTCGCGATACATCGGATTTAATAGAGCCCGAAGCAATAGGTTTTAACAGAATTTCGCCGCGCAGACTTGTAGCGGCAACCACCCCCGAAGAAAAATTGAAGCAATTTGTGGACATTTTGGAGAATAGGGGAACGGTGGAGCAAACCGACGTAGTTCTCGTAAACGCCGCCGCGGCGATAAATACAATAAACGAAAAAAATGACTTGCGCCAAGCGGTTGACGAGGCAAGAGAGGCGCTTGTTTCGGGGAAAGCACGGGCGGTGTTGGAGAAGTTGAGGAAATATTGAAGCAAAATTAAAGGCAAACTTTTCGAGCTTTGCCTTTTTTCTGCGCCAAATATTATATTTGCATAAAAACAGGAGCAAAAACGGATGGATTTATTCGAGTCATCGACGCAACATCTTCTAAAAACTCGCTCGCCGCTTGCGGACAGAATGCGCCCAAGGGTTTTGAGCGAATATGTCGGACAAAAGGATATTTTGGGCGAAGGACGACTTTTGCGCCGAGCAATCGAAGCTGACCGTCTGTCGTCTTTAATTTTTTACGGACCGCCCGGTGTCGGAAAAACCACGCTTGCCCGAATTATCGCAAATACGACAAAGTCTTTTTTTCTTACAATAAACGCTGTTTTGGCAGGAAAAGCCGAAATTGTGCAAAGCATAGAAGAAGCGCAAAAGGAGTTTAAGTTTCACGGCAGACGAACAATTTTGTTTGTCGATGAAGTTCACCGTTTTAACAAAGCGCAACAAGATGCACTGCTTCCGCACGTGGAAAGCGGTGTTTTAATTTTAATAGGCGCAACTACTGAAAATCCGTATTTTGAGGTCAATAAGGCGCTTGTTTCGCGTTCAAGAATTTTCCAACTCACGCCACTCAACGACGATGATTTGCGCGATATTCTTTTTATGGCGATAAACGACCCTGTGCGCGGCTTCGGCAACAAAAAAATAAAACTTGAAAACGGAGCGATTGCGCATTTGTGTAATTCGGCAAACGGCGATGCTCGCTCGGTGCTGAATGCTATAGAATTAGCCGTAGAAACCACCGCCGAAGACGACAACGGCGAAATATGCATTACCAGAGAAATTGCCGAAGAAAGTATTCAAAAACGCGCAGTGTTATACGACAAAGACGGCGACGCGCATTACGATATAATTTCGGCGTTTATAAAATCAATGCGCGGAAGTGATCCTGATGCGGCGCTCTTTTGGCTTGCCAAAATGGTTTATGCAGGCGAAGACCCGCGCTTTATTTTCCGTCGAATGATAATTTTTGCAAGCGAGGACATAGGACTTGCCGACCCGCACGCTCTCTCGGTTGTTATGAGTTGCGCCAATTCTTACGACTACATAGGAATGCCCGAAGGAAGATACCCGTTGTCTCAAGCGTGTTTGTATCTTGCCACTGCGCCCAAAAGCAACAGCACAATGGGATTTTTTGACGCACTCCGTGCGGTAGAAGTCGAAGACAAAGCGGACGACATTCCCAATCACCTGCGAGACGCAAGCCGCGACAGTCAAGATTTCGGACACGGCAAAGGTTATCTGTACCCGCACGCTTATCGCGACCATTGGGTTAAGCAACAATACTTACCAGACAATCTGCAAGGAAAAAAATTCTACGAGCCAAGCGACCAAGGATACGAGGGAACTATAAAATTGAAACGAGACATAACCCCGCAATCAGATATGTCTCTTCAATAATTCATAAAACTTTTCTAAATCGGCGATATTTACGTATTCCTCAGGTTTGTGGGCGAGTTTTATGTCGCTTGCGCCGAAATTTATCGCGGGAATTCCTGCCGCACTGAGTTGTGCAATGTCTGTCCACGCTTGCATAATTTCTTTTTCGGCTAAGCCCTTCAAAAAAGCGTCCGTTTGAACGTCGGGAACAAAGCAGGCATCTGCGCAGTCAATTTTTTTTATCCAACTTTTGTCTATTATTGAAAGTACTGCTTCTTTTGCGCTGTCGGGCGTTCGATTTGGCGAAAATCGGAAATTTATTGTCATATTTGCTTTCGGTGGAATTATGTTTGAGGCGTTTTCGGTGGTAAGTTGTGTTATGTTTATTGTTTCGTAAAACGGCAAACCGTTAATTTCTTGAATTTTGTTTAATTCTTTGTCGAGTTCTTCCACTTTTTGTATGATTTTTGCTGCCTCGCTTAACGCGTTTTTTCCCTCTTTCGGATTTGCCGAATGCGCAGAAATCCCCGGAATTTCTAATTTTACATTCATTGCTCCCAAGCAGCCAACCGAATATTTTGAGCAAGTCGGCTCCAAAATGTATGCAAAATCAATATTTTGTAATTTGTTTTCCGCCAAAAGCCGCGTAATTCCGTTTGGTTGCGGTCCTTCTTCGCCGTCATAAAATACAAAAACTATATTATAAGACGGATTTATAGCGCCTTTTTTAACGTCGTGTAAAATTTTTAGCGCACAGGCAATTCCGCATTTCATATCGCAGGAGCCAAGTCCTATAACGTTGCCGTTTTCGATTTTTGCTTGCGTTTGGGTTGGATGGCTTGGCGGCACTGTGTCCAAATGTCCGACGAGTGCGATAGTTTTATCTTTGCCTGAATTGAGGCGCGCCACCACTGAATTTACTACTCGTTCTACAGTAAGTCCGTTTTTTTTCAAGGTATCGCCAAGCACGTCGGCAATTTCTTTTTCGTTTCCGATTACCGAGTTTATTGCAATCAAATCGGCAGTTAAATCGGCTAAGCTTTTTGAAATATCAAGCATTTTATTCTCCGTTTTTGCGAATTTCGCGTTTGTGTTTTGTGGCAAATATTATTTTTCTTCAACCAACAAAATATTATTTTTCCACAACAATAAAGTAAGATAAGGAGATTTATGTTAAAAAAAAGTATGTTTTTATTGATATTTGCCGTATGGACAAGCGTTTTTGCAAGCGGCGTAAACTTGGAAGTTAGCGAAAGAAGAGTAATGGGAACAGCGAGGGGACTTGCTGAAGACAAAAATAATTTGCAGAGACAAGCAGTTGCAAATGCAAGAGGCAATGCGGATATTTTGCTTGAGCCCAATTTTTTCCTTGAGCAAGACGGCGACTCAATCTTGGTGACGGTGACTGGACTTCAGGCGCGATATGTTGTTGCAAAAACGGGAATAGCCGAAGCGGTGATTTTGCCTGCGGAAGTAAATGCAGTAAAACCCGTCGAAACAAAAGTTGAAGCGCCCAAAATTGCAAGAGATTTTGGCTCGGGAATTTACGCATCGATTAAAGCGCAAACCGCAATTCCTTGGTCGTCGATGGGCGGAAATTTGCAAATAGGATATTTCCAAAACAGAACATTCTGGGGATTTGATTTCAGTATTGGTAAGGGCGCTGAAAGAAATAGTTGGAGTAATGATACTATAATAAATTTAGACGACTACTATTTTATGAGCGGTGGTTTGTCTTTCGGCGGTCGAATAAAACCCAACGATTATTTTCAGGCGGTTTTGGGCGCAAGCATCGGCGCTTTTACAAAGTTTGAAGATGACGTAATAGAAAGCGGCAACAAATCGAACGATTGGATCGATACTCGTCGTCGCTCAAGAGAATGGGTTATGGCGCAGGGACCGTTTGCAAAATTTATTTTCGGTTCGGGCAATCTTAAATTTGAAGTTTCAAACAGAGCGGTTTTCGGGATGGGATACGGGGCGTTTATTATGGAAGCAGGGGTAGTTTATGCGCGTTGAATTTTCTTTGTTTTTCTTCGTATTAATTGTGTTTTGCACATATTCCGCATTTGCCGAAAGCATTTCTTTTGTATCGGCAGAATTGCAAAAGGACAGCGTAAAAGTTATAGGGCGCGCAAGAGGACTGATAACAGAAAAAGAAATTTTACAAGAAAAAGCAATAGCTTCTGCGCTCGAAAATCCTGCCGACATTTTGATTGAAAGAAACTTTTTCTACGAAGAGGACGGCGACTCGCTTTTTGTGATGGTAACGGGGTTTCCTGCAAGATACACTAATGTAGTCGCTCTGCCAATTTATGAAATTTCAGCGATTTCTGCTGTTGTTCCGACGTCGAATGAAAATTTGGCGGTTTTGCAACAAGAGGCGAGAGAACCTCTGTCGGGAATGTATATTTCGCTTAAAGCGCAAACCTCCATTCCTTGGTCGTCAATCGGCGGAAATTTTCAATTGGGATATTTTGTCAAAAATAGGTTTTTCGGCATTGACTTTGGCATAGGCAGAGGCGATGGGGACGAATATGCTTATTTAGATCGACAAGTTTTAGATGAAAATAATCCGATTTTTTATAGTGGTGCATTTTCTTTCGGCTCACGCGTAGGAACAAGTGATATTTTAAATGTTGTGTTAGGCGTTAATTTAGGTGCTTACAGCAGATTAAACTTGAAAGAGACAGACAGTCTCATACAGCATAATGGGTCGAATTATTACTATATTCGCGAACGAGAAATGGTTTTTGGAGGCGGTCCTTTTGTGAAATTTCTTTTGAGACCCGTTCCGAGAGGAAGATTTTGGTTTGAAGTTGCAACGAGATTGGTGTTGGGGCTTCCTCAAAGAAACTTCGATATGTATAGTGCTTATAATATTAAAGCAGGAATAACTTACGCTCCGCCGAGATTTTCTGCGGTAAAAAGATAGAGGAGGTGTTTTATGTTAAAAAAACTTTTTTTGCTGATTTCAGTAATGACAATTTCAGTTTTTTCTGCTGAGTTGTCCCAACGAATATTTGCCGAATTGCAGGTAGATACCGTAAAAGTTATGGGGCGCGCAAGAGGACTTGTGAGCGAAAAAGAAATTTTGCAACAAAGAGCAATGTTTGCCGCGCTTAAAAATCCGACCGATATTTTGGTTGAAACAGACTTTTTTTACGAGGAATTCGGCGATTCGCTTATTATAACGATAACAGGATTTTCGGCGCGCCACGTAGTTATCGGCAGATTGCCGGAAATTGCAAATATTTCGATAGATACACCGTTAGCAGGAACTGAAACAACGACGCGTAAAAGTTCAAGGAATTACTTTTATTTCAGTGCAAACTATGTGATGGCTCGTCTTAATGCGGAATATTATTCTGAATATCGTTCAGATTTAGGAAGATGGACTTACCAAGCCTTTACTGAAAATCTGAGGTCAAAAAAGTTCAGTTGGGAAATCGGCGGAATACATCGTCGCGGATTTACAGCTCACGGAATTTTTGATGTTGGCGATGAAACCGGTGGGTTCGGTGCATTTTTGGGCTACACAAGCGTTAGGCTTCAAAATAAAATATTCAGGCTAAAAGGCGGAGCTGAATTAGGAATTTGGCGAGAAGAATTTAGTCAGAATAAACCGTTGAGAAATACTCCGAGAATAACTGCGGATGCATACACATTCGGAGGACCGAGCATTGCTTTGCTTGTAGGACACGAACCTATTTTTCTTTCAATAAGCTTTAAAACACATTACGGATTTTATGACAGCGAGGTCAGAGGTATGGACTACTACGGTGAGTTCGGTTTTGCTTCAATTCCAAAATGGAATATCGGCATTGCAGGAATTTTTTGAATTCTTTGACGGGGGAATTTCAACAAGGTAAATCTTGTGCGCTTTTGCTCTGTGGCATAACGTATTTTTACCCCGATAAAAACCAAAAAATTCAAAAAAAGGACGAAAAATGAACGCACTCAAAGAGTATCTTTCATCTGAAAGCGCACAAAATTTGGACGCGGGAGCGGTTGCGTATATCGCCAACCTCGAAAAAACAGCTCAGGTTTGCCCCGAAATCGCAAAGGCGACCGTAAATGAATTGGAATTTCAAAGAACGCGCCTTAAATTGATTGCAAGCGAAAACTACTGTTCGCTTTCCACGCAACTTACAATGGGCAACCTTTTGACCGACAAATACGCCGAGGGTTTCCCTTTTTCGCGTTTTTACGAGGGCTGCGACAACATCGACACCATCGAAAATATTGCTTGCGAAAAAGCGAAAGAATTGTTTGGCGCAGAGCACGCTTTTGTTCAGCCTCATAGCGGCGCGGACGCTAATATGGTGGCGTTTTGGGGAATTTTGCAGGCGAAAATCGTCGTTCCCGAATCGGAAAAATTACCAATTAAAAATCCTCTTGCAATGTCGCACGAAGACTGGGACAGTATTCGCGTAAAATTGGGCAATCAAAAACTTTTAGGTCTCGATTTGGCGGCTGGCGGACACCTTACGCACGGTTATCGCTTAAATATTTCGGGAAGAATGTTTGACGCGTATTCTTACGGCGTAAGCGAAAAAGACGGACTTTTGGACTACGACGACATCGAAAAAAAGGCTATGGAAATAAAGCCGTTGATTTTGCTTGCGGGATATTCTGCTTATCCGCGAAAAATTAACTTCAAAAAATTCCGCGAAATCGCCGATAAAGTCGGTGCGGTGCTTATGGTCGATATGGCGCACTTTGCAGGACTTGTTGCAGGAAAAGTGTTTACAGGCGAATACGACCCCGTAAAATGGGCGGACGTTATAACGACTACAACTCACAAAACGCTCAGAGGTCCTCGCGGCGGAATGGTAATGTGCAAAAAAGAATTTGCGGAATATATGGATAAGGGTTGCCCGCTTGTTTTAGGAGGACCGCTCGCGCACGTTATGGCGGCAAAAGCGGTAGCGTTTACCGAAGCGTTAAAACCGGAATTCAGGCAATACGCGCAAGGAGTTGTCGCCAATTCGGCGGCTTTGGCGCAGGCGTGCAAAGAAGAGGGAATGGAAATCGTATCAGGTGGAACAGATAACCATTTATTCTTGATTGACGCGCAAAAATCATTCGGACTAACAGGACGTCAAGCGGCAGGCGCGCTTTTTGAATGTGGAATAACGCTCAACAAAAACTCAATTCCGTTCGACAAAGAAAACGCGCTTATAACAAGCGGACTTCGCGCAGGAACAGCAGCTGTTTCAACGCTCGGAATGGGTGAAAGTGAAATGAAAGAAATTGCAAAACTTTTCTCGCTTATTCTCAAAAACACAAAGGCAGGCATTGTAGATAAAGGCGCAAATGCAGGAAAACCAAGCAAAATAACATACATAATTGACGAAAAAGTAAAGGCGGACGCAAAACAAAAAGTGGAAACGCTTTTGAGTAAATTTGTGCTTTATCCCGAACTTGATTTGGAATTTTTGAAGAAGCATTTTGGGTAAAAAATGTTTTTGTTTCAAATAATCAGGGCGAAATATTTTCGCCCTTTTTTTATTTATTCTTCATCGTAATCGTCTTCTTCGTTTTCCCCGTAGTTTTCGGCATTTTTTGGTTCGTTGGTAGTTGCGACTGCTCCTTCTGCGGCGGCTCTTCTTGTTGCAACAGCTTCCAGTACTTCCTCATACATCCGCCAACGCGCCATTATGTCGCGAACATAATTGAAAGGCTCGTATCCTCTAACAAAACCGTGCCTGATGTATGGGCGATAAAAATATCGCGGATTGGAAAGTTTCAGTATTGCCTCTGCCACATTGCCGTCCCAAACGTTGGGATTTAAGCCTAAACTCCTCGCAAGGCGTTGTGCGTCTCTGACGCTTCCCGGTCCTGCATTGTATGAGGCGAGCATAAATTTTATCATTTCTGTGGTGTCTGTCATATCGCGCCAAAAATGGTTGTAAAGCCACTGCAAATACATTGCTCCTGCGCGTATGTTTTGGGCGGGGGTAAGCGTTTCGACATTCGGAAATCCCATATCTCTGGCAGTGCCCGGCATAAGTTGCATTATTCCGCGAGCGCCCATCCAAGATACGGCGGCGTTGTTGAAACGCGACTCCTGATACGCAATTGCCGCAAGCAGAGACCACGGCATAAGCGGCGGAAATTCGTTTGCCTGAAAAAGCGAATCGTATGGCGAAATCGCTCCTGTTTGCAATACAAAAAAGTCGCTTGAGCGTCGCCTTGCATACATCTGCGGATTATTGTAATATCTGTTATATATTATATTGAAAATCGGTCTTCTTCTGATATTTTCCAACCAATTATCGACCGCTTCTTTAAGTTCGGGACTGCTGTGCCTAAATGCCCAACCGAGCCGATGCGGAAAACTTACCGCAACCGAAACGTCTATGTTTCCGTGATAAGCTCTGTTCAAAAGAGCCAAGTTTTCATCGGCTACTGTAAATTCTGTTTCGCCGCGGCTTACCATTCCAATTAAATCTTCTTGCTCGAGAGGGGAGAGGTGCAAGTAAATTTCACCGCCTATTTCGTCCGACAAATTTTGCAAACGTCTGTGATGGGCGCTGTTTTCTTGGACTGTTATTGTTCTTCCGATTAGCTCGATAGGGTCAGAAATAAGATGTTCCCGCATTTGTCTTGCGTTCATAAATCTGTGGTTGTCGGGCAATCGCTGAATTAAAACCTGCCGTGTTGTGTTGTGCGGCTCCGAAAACAGAATGTGCCTGCTTTTTTCGCGGGTTATAGGCAAATTAGCGGCAATTAAGTCGCCTTCTCCTTGTTCCAGCAATATAAAAAGCGAATCGTGAGTTGATGGTATTCTCATTTCGAGTTCAACGCCGATTTCTCGAGTGAAAAGTCGCAACAGTTCATATTCATATCCCATAGGTCGTCCTCTGTAAATGAAGAAACTGTTCGCATTGAAACGTGTAAGTGCAACTAATCTCCCGCGGCTTTTGATGCTGTCCAAGTCAATATGAACGTGGTCGGACATTACGAAATCATACTCTTCGTCCTTTGTCGCTTCGTGTCGTTCAAGCCAAAGCCAGACCCACAAGACAAAAATCAAAACGCCTAAAAGTATGTTTCGCATATTTTCTCCTCTGTTATTTTAATGATAAAATATATATTTTAACGAACAAAAGGCGATTTTTCTGCAAATTTAGTGTTTTTTCTTGTTTTTCGTGAGCGCCGAAAACATATTTTAACTGAAAATGGAGGGCGCAAAAATGATTATCGGAGTTTCGGGATACACAGGAAGCGGAAAAAGTACGGTTGCGGAATATCTATGCAAAAAATATCCGCATATTTCTCTGATTGACGCCGACAAAGCCGCACGAAAACTTATGCTCGAAAACACTCGACTGATTTCTGATGTCGGCAATGGCTTTGACGTTGTCGAAAACGGGGCGATAAATTTTGGCAAACTCGGTAGCATAGTTTTTGAAAACGTCGAAAATATAAAGAAACTTAATTCGATAACCTTTCCTTATATTATACCCGAAATAAAAAATTTGCTCAAATCAACGCAGGCGGCAATAATTGACGCTCCGCTTTTGCCGCTTGTTTTATCGCAGATAAGTGAGTGCAAATTTGCAATTTGGGTAGAAAGCGACATCGAAAAAAGAGTGGAAAGATTGCAAAAACGAACAGGGCTTGACGCCTGCACAATCAAAAACCGTATTCAAAAACAAATCCAACTTATGCCGTCCCCGTTGCCTGAGCCTGTCGAAGGCAATATCTGGAAAATAGTCGAAAATAACTCGACTGTTGAGGACTTATTTGGCAAAATCGACAAAATTTCTTTAAAATAGGCAAATCTTTTACGGTTTGCCTATTTTGCGTTGCGGCGAAACGTATTTTCCTTGCGAAAATTAACTAAAAAGCAATAAGGAGTGTATTGTGGGACAAAATTATTTTAACTGTATCCCGTTCAGCAAAAAAGTGCAGGAATTGGGAAAATGCAGATTTATGGATTCAAACGAATTTAATGGAGTTGAGAAACTTAAAGGCAAAAAAATCGTGATTGTCGGTTGCGGCGCGCAAGGACTTAATCAAGGTTTGAATTTACGCGACAGCGGGCTCGAGGTTGCATACGCATTGCGTAAAGAAGCAATCGAAAGCAAGCGCCAGAGCTTCAAAAACGCAAACGATAACGGCTTTAAGGTCGGCACTTACGAAGAACTTATTCCGACTGCGGATTTGGTGGCAAACCTTACGCCCGATAAACAACATACACCCGTTGTAAGCGCGGTTATGCCTTTAATGAAAAACGGCGCAACACTGCTTTATTCTCACGGTTTCAACATTGTTGAAGAAGGAATGCAGGTTCGCAAAGATATTACAGTTATTATGGTAGCGCCCAAAAGCCCCGGTTCGGAAGTTCGCGAAGAATATAAACGCGGCTTCGGCGTTCCAACGCTTGTTGCCGTTCACCCCGAAAACGACCCCAACGGCGACGGTTTTGAAATCGCAAAAGCGTATTGTTGCGGCACAGGCGGCGACAGAGCGGGCGTTTTGGAAAGTTCGTTTGTCGCGGAAGTAAAGAGCGACCTTATGGGCGAGCAGACAATTTTGTGCGGAATGTTGCAAACAGGCTCAATTTTGGCTTACGATAAAATGATTAAAAACGGCATTGACGCGTCTTACGCTTCAACGCTTGTTCAATACGGCTGGGAAACAATTACCGAGGCGCTCAAACACGGCGGAATTACCAATATGATGGACAGATTGAACAACCCCGCAAAAATCCGCGCGTTCGAACTTTCCGAAGACATTAAAGAAATATTGACCCCGCTTTTCCAAAAGCACATGGACGACATTCTTGACGGCGATTTCTCTCGCATTATGATGGAAGACTGGGCTGCAGGCGACAAAAATCTGCTTAAATGGCGCGAAGAAACAACTCAGACCGCATTTGAGAAATCAACAGGCAAAGCAAAAGACAGCATTAAAGAGCAAGAATATTTTGATTGCGGCGTATTTATGGTCGCGATGGTAAAAGCAGGCGTTGAATTGGCGTTTGAAACAATGGTAAACGCAGGAATTTTGGAAGAATCGGCATATTACGAGTCGCTTCACGAGACCCCGCTGATTGCAAACACGATTGCACGCAAAAAACTCTACGAAATGAACGTTGTAATTTCGGACACCGCCGAATACGGCAACTATTTGTTCAGCCACGCGGCAGTTCCGCTTCTTAAAAATTTTGTGGATAAACTTCCCGCCGACGTTATCGGAAAACCGATTGCCGGAACTGACAACGGCGTTGATAACAAAGAGTTGATTGAGGTAAACAACCACATTCGCAACCACCTTATAGAGCACGTAGGTGAAGAACTTCGCGGCTATATGACGGCGATGAAGGCGATTGTGTAAGTATTTTGATTACAAATCAGTAAAAAAGGGCGTAGAAATACGTCCTTTTTTGTTTGCGCATAACGTATTTTTACTCACGAAAGTATCACGAAAGGACAAAAAATGCTTGAACAACTTGAAAATTTAAAGAAAGAATTTGACTTGCAACTTGCGGCGGCGGCGGACAAAAACGCTGTGTTGAACATAAAGGCGCAATATATCGGAAAAACGGGAAAAGTAAGCGAAGTTTTGGCGGATATTAGGGACGCGTCTATCGAAGTTAAAAAGAGCGTGGGGGCGAAATCCAATGAAATTAAAGCCGAAATGAGCCAAAATATTGATGACAAATTACAGCAGTTTGAAACCGATGAAATCAACAAATCTCTTGCCGAAAATTGGGTGGACATAACGCTTACCGACAGCAAAAAAGACTTGGGGCTGAACGCGGCGGGCTACCATCCTGTAAGCATTGTCCAAAGAGAAATAGAAGACGTGTTTATTTCAATGGGCTTTGAAATCTTGGACGGACCGCACATCGAAGACGATTATCATAATTTTGAGGCGCTCAATATTCCCGCAACCCACCCTGCGCGCGATATGCAGGACACTTTTTGGTTTGCGGATATGAAACATCTGCTTCGCACGCACACATCTGCCGTTCAGGTGCGCGGAATGGAAACGAGAAAGCCGCCGTTTAAGTTTGTTGCGCCCGGAAAAGTCTTTAGATGCGAGGCGACGGACGCGTCTCACGAAAGCGCGTTTCATCAGTTTGAAGGAATGATGGTCGCCGAAAATGTTAGCGTGGCAAATCTTATTTATTTTATGAAAACGCTTTTGTCCGAAATTTTCAAAAAAGACGTCGAAGTTCGTTTGCGCCCCGGATTTTTTCCGTTCGTTGAGCCGGGATTTGAGTTGGATATTCGTTGCTTAAATTGCGGCGGAAAAGGCTGTTCCGTCTGCAAACAATCGGGCTGGCTCGAACTTTTGCCCTGCGGAATGGTGCATCCGAACGTCCTTAAATACGGCGGAATTGATACTGAAAAATATAACGGATTTGCGTTTGGATTAGGTTTAGACCGCCTCGTAATGATGCGCTACAAAATAGACGACATCCGACATATTCACGGCGGAGATTTGCGCTTTGCCAAGCAATTTGCGGAGTTTTAACAGTGAAGGGCGTAGAAATACGCCTTTTTTTGTTTTAATTAAAGGTATTCGTTAAAAAATAACCCTGCAACATAGAATGCGCTTTGACCGTATAGACCTGTGCTGTCGTCTGCGTAGCATTTTCCCGTGTGAGATTCGTAAAATTTTTTCATAGCGTCGTTTTCGTCGCAATTAAGGCGCTCGCTTATAAGTTCTATAACTTTTTTTAGCGTTGTCGCTCTTATTGTTCCGTGAGACATTTTTTACCTCAATTCCTCAAATCCGCAAAAACGAATATAGTTAAGAGATTTTTCTGTGCAGAAAGCATATTGATTGTTTGCCGGCATAAAAGTTAGTCTTTGCAGGGCGAAATCCATAGGCATAAGTCCGTCCACTACCGCCTGAACTGTTTCACCGACATCATCGTCGGCAATTTTTCCGAAAACAATATCAAAATCGTGCCTAAACTGTGGGTTTGACCTGCAATTTACTACAAGTTTAAGCCATTCGACGGAATAATCGCTGAATTTTTTTGAAACCAAATCTTTTGTTGCTTTGTTTTCGTCGAATTCATACACGTTTAGTATCGCTTGTTTTTCGCGAATTCTGCCTTGCCGCTTTGCCCATTTTAACGCTTGTTCATAAATATCGGTAGTATAAAACCCAAAACCGAAATCTCTGCCTTGCTCGTTAAAAATAATTCTCGGCGCTTCTACTATATCTGTTCCGCCGTGGTAAAGTTTCATCGTTTTCTCTCCAAAATTTTTTCAATGTCGTTTGTTATGTATTCAAATCCATAGCCGTGTAAAATTTCATAATCTTCGTTCAGCATTTGTAATATGCCGTTGTTTTCAAACAACTTATACACTTCGTTGCTTGGCATATTTTTTTTGTCGGCGTATTTTTCTATACAAAAAAGATTAAAAGAAAGTTTACTCATACTTAATCTCCTCTCAAGAGATAAAATACTATTTGCCGTTCAGTAAAAGATAAAAAACAAAAAAATGGCAGAGCGTTTGTTTCTGCAACTACCTTATAGAGCACGTAGGCGAAGAACTTCGCGGCTATATGACGGCGATGAAGGCGATTGTGTAATTCGAGAATTAAGAATTAGTAATAAGAGGGCGTAGAAATACGCCCTCTTTTGTTTGTTGCTTTTTTTCGTTTTACAAAACACATCTTTCTCTGCCTTTATTTCCAGAAATGGCTATTCCCGTCTGTCCAATATCCATCTGCAGTTCTGTAAATTTTTTACCATCTTACAATCTTTTCTTCTACTATTCTCTTTGAATTTTCTCTTATCGGCTCTACTTTTTTTCAGATGAAATCTCCACTAATTTTTGTAGATTCGTATTCATATTCAAAAAAACAGTTATTAACCCATATACCCCGATAACAAGAGCAGTGCCGAAAAACCACGTTAAAATAGCAACAGATGCACCTGTCCACAATTCCAACTTTGAACCAATGAACATTCCGGCTACACAGCCGGCAACAAAAACGCCTATAAATCCAAGACAAATGAGAAAACCAATCGATTTTTCAAATGTCTTTCTAACAAAGTCTGTGGCAATAGTTCTGACACTTGAACTAGAAAGCACAATAAAAAATGCCACAACTGCAAAAATACCAATAATAACCATAACTGTGTCCATAAAACCCTCCTAAAATTAAAATTTATACAAAAAGCACCGTGCTAATTGCCGAATTTAATTATGAATTATTTTAGGGAAAGAAAGACTTGTCCACAAAAGCAGAAAAGGCTGCTCTGCCCAAATTCATATTTTGCGAAAAAGGTGAATTCATCTGTGTATGCTGAATGGTTAAATAACAAGCCAACGGCAGAACGTGGCAGAACAGCCTGTGAAGGCTTAATTCTACCATTGGCTAATGGCGTTAAAACAAACATAACAAAGAACACAAATGAAAAGTCGAGAAAAAATCTCGATTTTCACCTTTTTCGCATTACTAAAATAATATTTGCACGGTGCGAGGAACGAAAGAAAATAAAACAATTAAATTTCCACCGTTGAAACATCGTTACAGAATGTATTTTTATAAAAAAAAGGAGAAGTATTATGAGATTTAACGGAACTGCTGTTATATGGCGAGAGGACGACTGGTTTGTTGCGATGTGTGTGGAAAATAACATTACCTCACAAGGCAGAACTATGGACTTGGCAATAGAAAATTTGAAAGAGGCGTTGGCGTTGTATTACGAAGATGAAGTTGTTCCTAATTACAGCACCAGATACATTACACCTTTGGAATTGGCTGTTTAACTATGGGCTGATAAATATCCGTTATTGAAACCAAAAGAAGTAATTGCAGGATTAATAAAAATGGGTTTTCTTTTCAAAAACACAAACTCGCTTGTGCTGAAAAAATTCACCGTTAAAACATCGCGGCAAATATTATATTTACACACAAAAGTATCACGAAAGGACAAAAAATGCTTGAACAACTTGAAAATTTAAAGAAAAAAATAGACGACATCCGACATATTCACGGCGGAGATTTGCGCTTTGCCAAGCAATTTGCGGAGTTTTAATGATGAGCGCGGCGTTTTTTTTGTTGTTGATTTTGGCGATTATTGTGCCTTGTGAAGCTCAGGTTCGCCGCACGCATACAACCGAAAATCCCGTAACCATTACTCTTTTGAGACGAAACAGAGAAGTTCGTCAAACATTTCACGAAAACGGAAGTATTAAATCCGAATGCCAATATAACAGCGGCAGATTAGACGGTATTTGCGAAGAATTTTTCGATAACGGCGCGCTCCGTTCACGTATAGAATTCAAAAACGGGCGCGAACACGGGGTTGCCGATTTTTATCGCGAAACAGGCGCGCGGCTTATGCGCATAACTTTTAATCGCGGAAAGCCGCAAGAGACAATTCACTACGACGAGCGCGGGTTGCGCATAGACGAAAATCAACGACGAAGAAACAGAGGCGAAAGATGAAAGAAGTCAAAAAAATTGCAATATATTCGGTCGGACTTTTGGGCGCAAGTATCGGAATGTCGCTTAAAAAAAGCGATTTTAACGGAGGAATAGTCGGAATTTCCGCGCAGAAAAACATAGAAGACGCGCTTTCGGCAAATGCTGTCGACAGGGGAGCGCACTACGATGAAACCGCGAATATTCTCGCCGATACCGATTTGCTGTTTTTGTGTTCGCCGATTGAAACTATAATAGAAACAATAAAGAAAATATCGACAATGAAACTCAAAGACGGTATGATAATCACGGACGTCGGAAGCACCAAAAAAGAAATAGTCGCCGCCGCTCAAAAATATTTGCCCGCAAATGTTAAATTTGTCGGCGGACATCCAATGGCTGGAAGCGAAAAGCACGGCGCAAAATTTGCCGACCCGTTTTTGTTTCAGAACGCGGTTTGGGTTTTGCACTCCGAAGATAAGCGCGCCGCCGAAGAACTTAGTGATTTTTTAGAGAAATATTTGCAGTGTAAAGTAAAATTTATCGCTCCCGAAACACACGATGCAATGGTAGCTATGGTTAGCCACGTTCCTCATATTGTAGCCGTGGGTTTGGTTAATACGGCTGAAAAAATCAATGAAAAAATATGCGGAACGCTTGACCTTGCCGCAGGTGGTTTTAAGTCCCTTACTCGAATAGCTTCTTCGCCTTATAAAATGTGGCACGATATTTACAATACAAATCAGGGCGCAAACATCGAAATTTTGGACTGTTTTATTGAAGAAATGAAAGAACTTCGACAAAATTTGAAAAAAGGAACGCTTGAAGGCGCATTTGATAACGCTGCAAATGTGCGCGCGCAACTTACTGAAAATCAAAAGGGCTTTGTCAATAAATTGTATAGAATAATCGTTATAGCGGAAGATAAAAAGGGCTTTTTGGCGAAAATATTTACAATTTTGGCAGATAACAATATTAACGTCAGCGATATAGAATTGCTTAAAGTTCGCGAGGGCGACGCGGGTAGTTTTATGTTTGCGTTTGCCGACGAAGCGATTGCGCAAAAAGCGATTGGTTTATTGCAATCGGCAGGCTTTTCGGCTCGGTTAGGATAAAAAAAGGAAAAAATTATGCAAACAGCAAAGACTTTAATCTTTATTTTTATGGTGTTTTTTTTAGCTTCGGCGCAAGTTTCTGTCGGCGGTTTTTCGAGTATCGGCGCATTTGTCGAAAACACGCCCGATATTATTGACAGCACGTTCATACTTTCCGTAATAGCAAAATCTACCGACATAAACGACCCGGATTTTCGCTTGGAACATCATAACGAGCGTGGGAGAATGCGCCTTTTTCGAGGCGATATTTTTGCTTTTACCGACGGAACGCATTTTTATATCGCCGATGGAACGCACGGACTTGGCTCGCCGCGATTTCGTCGTCTGACGAGGTGCGAGGACTTTTCGTATTTTCGTCGAGTGCAAAAAATGCCTGCGGGAACGGAAAGGCATTCCGAAAATAATACCAGCGAAGTATGGGTAATCGTCGAGCATTCAAACGGAGAATTTGCGTCGCTTACCGACAGAGCGACGAGGGCGTTTCTGATTAGGCGCAATCCGATGCTTTATCACGAATTCAGCGACAGAAACAGGCGCGACGGCAGTATAATTGATTATGTTCGACGAGTTTGCAACAACAACTAACATACATTTTAAACGTGTTCCCGCAAAATTTGTTTCATAATATTTGCATAACTTAAAGCTTTGGCGTCTTTTTCGCCGTTATCTTCAATTGTTATATGGGTTAAGGTCTGCTGATTTTCGTCTATTTTTTTGTTTAATCTTGCCAAAACAGCCTTTAAACCGTCGCTTTTGGTCATCGGAAGAATTATTATCGCTATGTCTTTTCCTCTGATATGTATAAATCCCGAAATATCCAAGAAGCGAAAACCTTTTGCTATAATATCGGAAATGCTGTCGCTCAACGATGAAATACTGTCTTTGCTTTGCACTTTGTCCGAAATTACGAGTATTGAAAAAGGATTTTTGTGCCTGAAAAACTCCTCAATGTAGCGTTTTATGAAATATACGGTTGCTTTGTGCGACAAAAGCGGATAGTGGTTATTGTGATTTTTTTCCTCTTCTTTTTGCACGATTTTCTCTTGCGCTTTTTTGGTTTTTTGTTCCGGTTCGGGCTCGGACTTAGGCTCGGCTGGCTTGACGACTGTTGTTTTAACGTCGTCGTCGGCATTGTTTAGGGCAATACCTTTTTGCCCGTTTTTTTCCATTTGCGCCATTATTTTATTCGCGTTGTCGCCTGTGTTAAGCGCTTCCGAATAAAAAAGCGCAAAAGCCGTTAGGTTCCAAGGCAAGGTGTTTGACATAAAAGAAATCGAGTCTATACGCAAAGTTTCAAATTCTTTTGCAAGGCGCGCCTGATTTATTTGTTTATCTACAAGATATTTTTCAATATAGAACGAATTTCCCGATTTTTTTAACGTAATCGCAGTGAGATTGTCTGTGAATTTCGTTATTTTTTGGCACAATTCGTCTGCCGCGTGTCCTGTTGACGGGTGTTTTGAGCCAAACATTTTTACGTTGCCCAAGAGTAAGTTTATTGACATCGCGACGGATTCAGCGTCCTTTTTCGACAATTCCTGCCCGAGTGAATTGCTGTTTGTGTTCTGCATTTTGTCCCATTCTCCAATTTTTTATTTAACCTTGCTCAATAAATATTGCGTGCGAAAATACGTTTTGTCAAGGTGTAAAATATATTTTGCCTTGTGAAAATGCTGTAAAATTTTAAAAAACCTTGATTTTTACGTGAAAGAATGATTATTTTTCGGGCGAAGTAATCGTTTTTTTAGGTTTTCAGAGGCAATGCGTGAAAAATTTTGAAATTTACGAAGAAATGTTTGACAAGAAGCAGTATCGTATGCTTCAAAGCGAGTTTGTCGAAGAAAACGCGGCGGACATAGCGCAGCTTATCGAAAATTTTCCGATTGACAAGGCGGTGCTTGTTTTCCGTATATTGCCGAAAAACAAGGCGGCGGACGTTTTTGCCGATTTGTCTTCCGATGTGCAAATGTCGATTACCGAGAAACTCAGCGACAAGGAAATCAGTTTTATTATAGAGGAACTTTTTCTTGACGACGCGGTAAGTTTCATAGAAGAAATGCCGGCGAACATAGCCAAAAAAGTTCTCTTGGGCGCAAAACCCGAAACGCGCGAGCAAATAAATCGTCTGCTGAACTATCCCGAAAATTCCGCGGGAAGCATAATGACGATGGAATACGTGTATTTGAAAAAAGATATGACAGTGCAGGACGCGTTCTACAAAATACGTAAAAACGGCGTTGACAAAGAAACCATTTACACCTGTTATGTCATTGACTCGAAGCATAAATTGGAAGGCGTTGTAAGCGTAAAAACTCTATTGCTTGCCGAACAGGACGAAATTGTCGGCAATATAATGGACGATACCAATATTATCACCGTAAAAACCTTTGAAGACCAAGAAGATGTTGCGCATAAGGTAAAAAAATACGACCTTTTAAGTATTCCCGTCGTTGACGCGGAAAATAAGATGATGGGTATTATCACAATCGACGACATTGTCGATGTTATTCAGGAAGAAACCACCGAAGACTTTGAAAAAATGGCTGCTATGGCGCCGTCCGAAAAACCGTATCTCAAAACAAGCGTTTTTACTCACGCGAAAAAGCGCGTCGCTTGGTTATTGTTTTTGATGTTGGCGGCTACCGTTGTAGGTTTTATAATAGAAGTATATGAAGACGCTATAATGAAAATGGCGATTTTGGTGTCGTTTATACCTATGCTTATGGGGACGGGCGGTAATGCGGGGGCTCAAAGTTCAACGCTTATTATACGCGGTATAGCCGTGTCCGAAATACGCCCGGGTGATTTTTTGAAAGTTGTTTGGAAAGAATTACGCGTAAGTTTATTGGTCGGCGGAGCGCTTGCGCTTTTTAATTTTGTGCGTATATGGCTTCTTTACGGCGGCAGAGAGGGCGTTGAGAGCGGAATAAGATTAGGCGCGGTTGTAGGCGGAACGCTTTTATTTACGGTTATTATTGCAAAAATTTGCGGAAGTATGCTTCCTTTACTGGCGAAAAAATGTAAAATTGACCCTGCGGTTATGGCGGCGCCGCTGATTACGACAATGGTTGACGCCTCGGCGCTTATTGTTTATTTTGCGATAGCCACCGCTTTGTTGGGACTGTAAAAAAAGGAGAGTATAATGTCGGATAAATTTACTGAAAATATGTCGGAAAAAATCGGAGAAATGCCCGAAGATATTGTGTTTATCGGTGAAAAAAAGGTAGAACAATTGTCAATAGAAGTCATAGAATACTACAGAAACGGCAATGTTAAAGATTTCAAAATAGAAAACATTCGCGAAATTCTTCCGCTTAACAACGATTGCATAACTTGGATAAACATTACGGGCGTTCACGATGGCGAGCATATTAAGGAAATCGGCGCGCTTCTTGAGCTTCACCCACTTATAGTGGAAGACATTCTTAACACGACCCAGCACCCGAAGATGCAGGATTACGGCGATTGCATTTTCTTCATAACAAAAATGCTTTATTACTACGGCGGAGAAATTACGAGCGAGCAGGTAAGTTTGGTTTTAAGCGATAATTACGTTCTTAGTTTTAAGGAAAGCAAAGAAGATATTTTTAAGCACGTTCGCCAAAAAATCCACAGAAAAAAAGGCAGAAATTTCAAAAGCGGCGCAGATTATCTTGCGTATCAGTTGATAGACGCCGTAGTTGAAAATTACATTGGAATAACCGAGCAAATAAGCGACAAAATCGAAGACCTCGAAGACGCAATCGACGGCAAAGATTTGCGGCAGGACTCAATCGACGAATTGGGTAATTTGAAGCGAATTCTTAACCGTTTGCGCAAAACCGTCCGTCCGACAAACGATTTTATCGTCCATATAAACACGCTTGATACCGACCTTATAAAAGACGAGACCGAGCCGTTTTTCCACAACTTGCTCGATATTTCGGCGCGCGCAAATTCGGCGATAGAAAGCTGTCGCGATATGCTTGCCGATAATCTGCAAATCTATAATCTGAGCGTTGCCAATCGTTTCAACGACACCTTGCGAATGCTTACGGCGTTTTCGCTTTTGTTTATTCCGATAACTTTTATCGCCTCTCTTTACGGAATGAACTTTGAACACATTCCCGAGCTCAAATGGGAGTACGGCTATTTTGTCGTTCTGGGAGTTATGCTCGCCATATCAGTTGGAATGATGGTGTATTTCAGAAGAAGAAAGTGGATGTGATATTATTGTTGTCGGTTGTCGGTTAATCTAAAAAATCATTTACTTGCGCTAACTTTATGTTGGTGTAATAAGCGCTCAGAATTTGGGTGAAATCTTGACCTCTGCGCGCTCGCTCCAAGGCGCCGTTTTGGCACATTCCTATTCCGTGTCCGAAGCCTCTGCCTGTTGCGCGAACTTGTCCGCCGTCTATTCTGATTTCAAAATTTGCGCTTCTCAAAATTCCTTCGTCTCTTGTGGGGCGGCGCAAAACAAAGCGCGAACGGTCTCTTCCGTAGGTGAATGTGCCGCTGTTTGAGCGGATTTCCAAGACGTTTACGCGACCGCTCGGCGTTCGGGAGGCGATGTTTACTGCGCGCACAGTTCCGTCAAACGGCGCCTCGCCTATCGTGCTTCTCGAATATTTATGCAGGATTTGCGAAAATTGCGCTATGCTCCAAGTTTCCGTCCAATTAAACCAATTTGCGGTGGCGCAAAATGCTACGCCGTTTTCGTCCAAATCGCTTCTCGATACAAGCGACGGGTTTGGTTGCGAGTTCCATACTTCGTTAACGGCGGCGGTTTGTCCTCCGCAAATTGCGTGGAAAAAGGTTTCCAAAAGCGCGCCGTTTTCTTGTTTAGCAACAACAATTCCGCGGGTTTTTGCTATTGCCAAGTCCGAAAGAGCGTATTCGTTGCCGCTTCCGCCGTAAACTTGATCCATAACCGTTGCCACCATATCAAATTCGCGGTTTCGGCTTGCGAGCATTCTCGATAAAGCGAAAGTTCTTGCGGCGATTGCCTGCGCTTTTAACGCCTCAAATTCGGGCTCTCCGCGAACACCGATTTCCAGAGGCAAAACTCCGCGCAGATAATCTTCGAGACCAATGTAATTTATTAGGGAAAATCCGTTTTGTCCGCTCGTGAAAATTATTTGTCCCCGATATTCGTTTGCACCGTCCGAAAATCTCATTTTGCCGCTGACAAAGGAGAGCGTGCAGGGAAGCGCTATTTGCTGTCGTCTGCCGTGCGCCGAAATTTGGATTGTGTTTTCGTTTATAAAGGAGATTTCGAGCTCTCCGTCCGATACGCGAACGCTCGTGTTTTTGGACGAAATATCCGCGTGCCCGTGAATTCTTATTCTGTGCGATTTAATATTTCTGTGAAGCATAATCCGCAGATTTGGGTCTTGATAATCTTGGTTTATTTGCGGGATTGCAAGCGTGCGCTCAACGCTTATTTGCGGGCGCGTTTGTTCTCGCGGCTGTTGCGGTCGCGGACGCGCTTGTCTGTGCGTCGGCAAAATCGCAATGACCGTGTCTGCCGTGCGGCTTTGCCGAATTTCGTTCGCTTCTCGCGTTGCAATTACTTCCGTTGTTGATTGTTGGCGGCTTTGGCGACCTTGGTTTCTTTCGGCGGTGCTCTCAAATGTGGGCATTCTTGACGGACGAACAGGAGCGGTCGATGTTTGTTGCGTAGCGCAAGCCGACAAAAACAGCAAAGCAAAAGCGCTGATTACAAGAATTTTTCTCATTTGTTTTTACGCTCTTTCGCTATTTTTTTGAGTTTGCCCGCAATAAACGTCTTTTTTACCGGGTCTATTCTGTCTGTGAATAAAACGCCGTTTAAGTGGTCGATTTCGTGCTGAATAACTCTTGCGAAAAATCCCGAAATCTTATCTAAAAATATCGGTTCGCCGTTTGGGGATACCGCTTTTACGCTTA
Source organism: Chitinivibrionia bacterium (assembly GCA_009779925.1). Taxonomy (NCBI): domain Bacteria; kingdom Pseudomonadati; phylum Fibrobacterota; class Chitinivibrionia; species Chitinivibrionia bacterium. Next base: position 51,103 of record WRAZ01000007.1, on the reverse strand, counting down.
TATTCATAGAACGGGCAACATTGGCGCGGACATCGGGAATGCTGAGACAGCCCTCGCTGTCGGTTTGCGTTTCGTCGTCGCTCCAGACTATTTCGGGGTTTATTAAAATAATGGCTTCTTTTTCGGTATCGGGTATGTCTATTACGGCAATTCGCAGAGGGACTCCCACCTGAACCGCCGCAAGACCTACGCCGTCGAATTCATACATAAGTTCGCGCAATTTGTTTGTGAAATTTACGAGCTCGTCGTCAAAAACCGATACCTCCTTGCAAGTTTCTCGCAGGAGTTTTGAGCCGTAAATTTCCAAGTCGTCTTTTTGCGGGTTCACAACTTATTTATCCGCTTTTGTTTCCGTTGCGCTCGGGTTTACGTTTCCGACAGAAACCGTGAGAATTGTCATCATCGCTTTTTCGTCGATTTTTATAACGATTTTTTTGTCGTCGATAATTTTATGCACGGTACCGCAAATTCCCGCCATAGTAACAACTTCGTCGCCGACTTTGAGCGCGGTGCGCATTTTGTCCATTTCTTTCTGCTTTTTTTGCTCGGGTCTTATCATAAAGAAATAAATGACCACGAAAAATAAAATCATCATAGGCAACAAGCTTGCCATTCCGCTTCCGGGGTTCATTGCCGCGTCCTGAGCAAACACGCTCGCCGCCAATACCAAAATAACTGCCAAAGTTTTCATAAAACACTCCTGATATAATAAATTTTCGGTGTAAAAATACCATTTGCCGCTTGCATTCGGAAGTCAAAAAGGAAAAATTTACAAATATTTTCTCTTTTACGTTTCGCAATAAATTATTTTAGATTTGGAGTTTTATAAAAATCACAACAAATCAAAGGAGTTTTTTGATGTTTAGAATTAAGAGTATTTTTGTATTGTTTATTGTTGCGGCGGCTTTGTTATTGGTTGCTTGCGGAGGAAAAAGACCGCCGAATATGGGAGATGTGGAAGAAGCGAGAGGCGTTTATCCTGCAGAAATTCAGCGTTTGATTGACGGTCCTTTCAGAGAATCTGTTTGGGCAGTAGGTATGGCGACTGCAACCGACCAAATCGCGGCATTAAGACGTGCGCGCTTCGAGGCAACTCAGCAGATTGCAACACAATTTGAGCAGGAAGTGGCTTCTCAGCAACGCGCGTTTACTTTGGATATACAAGGAAATGTGGACAATGACGTATTTGAAACCGTTCAGGAAATTTTTGTTTTGACCACAATTAACGGCGACAGAATTGTCAGAGAAATGGTATCGCGTGGTCCCGACGGTTTTACTGCTTACGTATTGAGAGCGCTTGACGCAAATGTTCTCAGAGCATTGCTTGAAGCACAACAGAACGCAGAAAATCTCAGACAGGCAAGAACAGCTTGGGGAAATCTTGAAGAAAGAATAGCGCGTGAAAGAGCGGCAAGAGCCGGAACGGAATTTGCGGAATAATTTACTTACAGAACCGAGGGCAAATGCAAACAAAAGAAAAAATAAGAATAGGACTTGCGGGAGCTGGAACGGTCGGTGGCGGGGTAATTAAAATCCTCGCCAAAGAAATGGGCTTTTTCAGAAAAAACTTACAACTTCCGCTCGAACTTACAAAAATTGCTACTATCGAGCCTGAGCGATTAAAGGATTTTCCAATAGGAAACGCTGAAGTTGTCGGCTGTGGGCTTGAGATAGCAAACGACCCGAATATCGATTTGGTAATAGAACTTATCGGTGGAACCAAAATTGCTAAAGATGTCGTTATGACTGCTATAGAAAATGGAAAACACGTGATAACCGCCAACAAAAAACTGATTGCCGAATATGGTCCGGAAATTTTTACGGCGGCTGAAAAAAAGAAAGTGTCGGTTTATTTTGAGGCGGCGGTTGGCGGTGGAATGCCTACCATAAAGACCGCTCGCGAATCTCTTGTCGGTAATAATCTTATGTCTTTCTACGGAATAATAAACGGCACCTGCAACTACATTTTGACGAAAATGACTGAAGAAGGCGGTGATTTTACCGAAACTTTAGCAAATGCGCAAAAGCTCGGTTATGCGGAAGCCGACCCCACGCTCGACATTGACGGCGGCGACACAGGGCATAAAACGGCGATTATGGCGTCGCTTCTTTTTGATTGTTTTGTGGATTACAACAAAATGCAGATTGAAGGCATACGCAATATTACTCTCGACGACATAAATTTCGCAAAGGATTTGGGATATAAAATCAAACTTTTGGGCATTGCAAAAAAGCGTCCGCACGATGATACTGTCGATGTTCGGGTAAATCCTGTAATGCTTCCCGATACTCATATTTTGGCGAATGTAAGAGACGTGTTTAATGCCGCGCTTTTTACAGGAGATGCAGTCGGTCAAATTATGCTTTACGGCAAAGGCGCAGGTGAACTCCCGACGGCAAGCGCCGTAATAAGCGATATTGTCGATGTAGCAAGAAACATAATTTCGGGCGATGTAAATCGTGTTCCTATGGAAGGATATTCCCGCAAAAACGAGGTTATGCTGAAAGGCGCCAATGATATAGAAAGCAGGTTTTATCTGCGTTTTTCAGTGAAAGACGACCCGGGAGTAATAGGAGTTATTGCGACGACGCTCGGAAAATACAAGGTTTCGATAGCGTCAATCGACCAGAGTGAGCGCCACGACAACAATTTTGTTCCGATAATTTTTACTACCGACAAAACAAACGAAGCGCAGGTAAAAAATGCTGTCGCTGAAATTGAAAAGAACTCTTTCATAAAGGCGGCAACGCAATTTATCAGAATTGAAGACGAATAGTTTTCCAAAAATTGTTTTTCGTCAGTTAATAATTAAATAGGAGGTTATATGAGCAATGAATTTGAATTAGAACTTGATTTGGGTGGCGATAAGCCCAAACAAAAGTCGGCAGAACCGACACCTGTAAAGGCAGAAACGCCTGTACAAGCCGCGCCTGCAACACCTGCGGCGCCCGTTGCTGAAGCAAAAGCAGAGCCCGTAAAAGTTGAGCCCGTAAAAGAAGTTGAGCCTGCACCTGTAGCATCCGTTGCGGAAGTAAAACCTGCGCCTGTTGCAGAGCCGAAACCTGCTCCTGTACCCGTTGCGGAAGAAAAGCCGCAACCCGCGCCGAGCAAAAAAGCGGCAGAGGAAGAAAGCGACCCTGTATTTGAACCACAAAAGCCGATTTTGGAGAGAGCGGAAAACTGGATAAAAGAAGAAAGCGGAATGAAATTTTGGCTTAGAGTAAAAATGATTACTTTTATCCCTGCATTGATTTTGCTCGTTCTTATCATAATTATTTTCTCTTTGGCTTTGGGCAATTCAAATGCGCAAGTAAGACAACTTACTCATCAGAGAGATTCTATAGACGTTCAATTCAGAGACAGAGTTGATGCGATGCTTGAAGAGCAGAACGAATTTAGGGCGACCATCGATAGCTTATCGGCGGCAAATTCAAGATTGACGACGGCAAACAGAAATTTGACTACAGAAAATCAAAGATTAAGAAGACCGCCTGCACGACAACCCGCAAGACAACCTGCAAGACAACCTGCAAGATGATAATTGATTTTTGAAAATTGATATTTAATAAAAAAGGCGGCTGATAAAACAGTCGCCTTTTTTGTAGGGGCAGGGTTTGCCTGTCCAATTATTGTTCGCATTTGATTATTTTGGGCGGGCAGACCCCGCCCCTACGCGTTTTCTATAATTCTGTCTAAGAGACCGCTGAAATTTCCGCCGTCAACACTAAACGCCAACGGAAAAAGTGAGGCAGATGTCATTCCGGGAAGCGTGTTTACTTCCAAGACAAAAGCGCACTCGTTGCTTACTATAATATCTGTGCGCGAATATCCGTCGCATTCAAGCGCAGTGTGAACGGCAACAGCTACTCTTTTTACCAAATCGATGGTTTCTTTATCGTGCGGCGGCGGACAGATTTCTTCGCTTTCGCCCAAATATTTTGCATTGTAGTCAAAATACCCCTCGGCATTTTTCGGCTTTATGTATATCGGAGTAAGCGCGGCAGGGACACCGTCTTTTTCGAGGACGGGGCAAGAAAATTCGTCGCCTTTAATGCCTGCTTCTACAAGTATTGATTTGCATTCGTCTTTTAATTTTTCTATCGCCTGCCTTAACTCTTCTTCGGTTTTTACGCGATACATAAGTTTGCTTGAGCCTGATTGCGGAGCTTTTACAAAAAGCGGAAATGAATATCTTGCTAAAATTTCCCTTATTTTGTTATCCCCGTCGCCTTTTCGAAAAACCGAGTAGGAGGGCGTTGGTATTCCGCTTGATTCAAATACCTTTTTCGCCAAAATTTTGTGCATTCCTATAGCTGATGACACTACGCCACAGCCCGTATGTTTTATTCCGAGCGTTTGTAAATAACCTTGAATAACGCCGTCTTCACCGAATTCGCCGTGAAGCGCCAAAAATGCAAGGTCTGTGCCTTCCCACAAAGAGGCGCAGTCGCAAGGGGAGCGCCCGCTGTCAAAAAGCGGAGAATTTTCAAAGTTTTCTATATCGTTAGCTGAAAGTTCCTCTGTGTTTTTTGCAAAGAAGAATTTTTTATCAACGCTGACGACTATTGCTGAAACGTCATATTTTTTTCTATCTAAATTGTTCACAATTTGAAAGCCTGTTTTGAGCGATATTTCGTGCTCAGCCGAAGGACCGCCCATTATTACTGCAATTTTTTTCATTTGAAAAGCTCCTATTCGTTTTTACCTTGTATAATTTAAGGTTTCCTTTTAATATTATTTATTTGGAAAAATTTTTAGCTAAACCCATCGCTTTTTCAAAATCGCCGTCCCAAAGGAGTTTTTGAATTTCGTCAAGCATTTTCTTGGTTTCTGCCGACCATATTTTTTGATTTAATTCGTTAAGCAGATGTTTTGCGGTTCTTTTATCATAAATTTCGCAAGCGGTAGCTATTTTTTGTAAATCTTCTTGTAAAAGCTCAGTGTCCTCGTTTTTAGAATTGCAGGTTTTTATTTGCACAGTGCCTTCCATTTTTTCGATTACTTGTTTTAATGATTTAATAAATTGTGGCGTACTTTCTATAACAATATCCTTGCATTTGGCACAAATATCTTCCTCCAGTTTTAGAGCGAATGCGGAAAGTTGCTTCTCGCCGATAATTGCAAGCGCCGTTTTCATAGCGTGAACATTTACATTCAGAAGCTGCCAATCATCCTCCGAAAAATATGGACTTTTTGACATTGTTTTTTCTATGATATTAACTGAATTTTGAGCGTCCGAAACGAAAATCGCGGAGATTTCGTTTGCCTTGTTGTCTATCGGTTTTTCGCAGTCGGCGTTCTTTGTCCGTTTTTCTTTGCAGATAAATCTATTTAGTATCAAGTCCAAATTATTTATTTCTATGGGTTTTGAAAGTAATGCGTCAATGCCGTTTGCCTGAAAAAAGTCTTCTTGGTTTGACAATGTGTTTGCGGTCAGCGCTATAATCGGTTTAGTATATCCTAAATCGCGAATGCGTTTTGTCGTTTCTATTCCGTCCATTTCGGGCATCAAGTGATCCATAAAGATAATATCGTATGTTTTGCCTTGTTTAATTTTTTCTATAGCGTCAAACCCGCTTAGTGCGGTTTCTACTTTTAATTTATAGGGAGACAAAAGTTCTTCGGCTACGTAAATATTCATTCTTATATCATCTACTATTAAAATACAAGCGTCGGGCATTGTTGTATGTTGCGGTTCAATCGTCATGATTTTCTCTTACTTCTAAAAATTTGTAGTTAATTTCCCCAAATAGCTGAGTAAGTTTCGGGTCAAAATGCTTGCCAGCTTCGCTCATTATTATTTCTACGGCTTTTTGGTGGGTAAACGCTTTTTTATACGGTCTGTCCGATACAAGCGCGTCATAAACGTCGGCTATTGCCATAATTCTGCCTTGCAAAGAAATTTCCTCTTCACGCAAGCCGCGAGGATAACCCGTGCCGTTCCATTTTTCGTGGTGTTGTCCTGCAAACAATTTGGCATTATGCAAAAACGCGTCGCCTACTCCTGTTCTTGATATAATTTTTTCTATAATATTTTCGCCTTCCATAGCGTGTTTTTTAATTTCTCTGAATTCCTCGTCGGTAAGCTTTCCCGGTTTGTTCAGAATTATATCCGAAACCGTTATTTTTCCTACGTCGTGCAACGCTGCCGAAGTACACATAGTTGAGATAATCCAGTCCTGTATTTCTTCGGAATAATATCCTTTTTCAATTAGTCCTTCAATTAAGATACGGGTGTAATCGGCAGTTCTTGTGACGTGTCCGCCCGTTACTTCGTCTCTGCTTTCGATTAGTTCCGACAATACTGATACTATTTCGTTGCGAATATTTCGGATTTCTCGCTCCCTTTGCTTTAAGGTGTCTGTTCTCTTACGGATGAGCGCGTCTATGTTTATGTGGGTTTTTACGTGATTTATAAGTCGTTGTTTGGAAAACGGTTTTGTAATAAAGTCCACCGCCCCCAGTTGAAACCCGAAATCTTCGTCTTCAGGGTCGGTTTTGGCGGTCAAAAATATTACAGGGATTTTTGAATATTCTTTGTCGCTTTCCTTTAATTGTTTGCAAATGTCAAAGCCGTTTGTTTCCGCCATTTGAATATCTAAAAGTATCAGGTCAGGTTTTACTTTCTCAAGAAGCGCAAAAAATCTCTCGGCGCTTGTCGCTGTAAGCACGTTAAAATAATCTTCTAACGCCTGTTCTATTTTTATTAAACTGAGATATTGGTCATCTACTGCGATAACGGTCTTCATAAAAAATCTCCATAATTTTGCCCAATTTACGATTTATAAGCACTTTTGCAATTTATCGTATATTAAATATACTATATTTGTATAAGAAATGTTTGGGAAAACTGAAAAATGCGAAAGATTACTTGTAATGAAATTTTGACGGCGGTCGAAAAACTGTGTGCCGAAGCGGCTTTTAACTTGCCGTGCGATGTTTATCTCGCCCTTAAAGAAGCGGCAGTTCGAGAGGACGGCGACTTATCGCGTTCGCTTATTTTCCAATGTGTCAAAAACGCCGACATCGCCGCAAAAAATCGGGTACCTATATGCCAAGACACAGGATTTGCCGTTGTTTTTGCAGAGGTTGGCAGAAATTTGACCGTTGAGGGTGAAGACGATTTATGCACCGCTATCCAAAAAGGTGTTCGTTTAGGCTACGAAAAACACTACCTGAGAAAATCAATAGTAAGCGACCCTCTTTTTGAGCGAAAAAATACAGGCGACAACAGTCCTGCAATAATTCATTCAGACATTGTTGAAGGCGACGGGCTTAAAATTATCCTCGCGCCAAAGGGCGGCGGTAGCGAAAACTGCTCCGCGCTGAAAATGCTGAAACCCTCCGACGGCGAGCAAGGCGTTATCGATTTTGTGGTAAACACGGTAATATCCGCAGGCGGAAACCCCTGTCCGCCCGTAATTGTAGGCATAGGAATAGGCGGCACCGCCGAGAAATGTATGGAAATTGCAAAACGGGCGTTGTTGCGCCCAATCGTAGGGGCGTATTGCATACGCCCAAATGACGGCGACACAAATGACGGCGACAATAATTTGGGCGTATGCAATACGCCCCTACAAAATAAATACAAAAATCTGGAACAAAAAATCCTCGAAAAAATAAACGAAAGCGGAGTAGGCGCGCAAGGATTGGGTGGAAAAACAACCGCTCTTGCCGTACATATAGAAACGCACCCAACGCATATTGCCTGTTTGCCTGTAGCGGTGGCGATAAATTGCCACGTGGCAAGGCATTCGGAAGTGGTGTTATGAGGAGAGGGGAAATTTGGATGTCAGAAGATTGGAAGACCTCGGAAATAAACACAGATAGTCTATGGATTATAAATGAACGAGACAAGTCGGGAAAACATTCAAATGTTTACCATGGTAATTTTATCCCACAAATTCCCCGACAACTTATAAAAAGATACACTAAAGAAAACGATACAGTTTTAGATGTTTTTATGGGAAGCGGAACTACGCTGTTTGAATGCGAAACTCTCAATCGAAAGTTTATAGGATTTGATATTAATTCGGAGGTTATTGAGCAGGTTAAACAAAAAATGGAAAAATCTGACAATAGCCGATTTAAGATAAACGAATGCGATGTTTCAAATGAATATTTATTTTGTCCTACTATTCAAAAATCACTTAATGAATTACAAGCAGAAAAAGTACAATTTTTTATAGCTCACCCGCCTTATATGGATATTGTGAAATTTACTGATAAATCAGAAGATTTATCTCAAATAGGAGATTTGAAAGAGTTTTTGAGAAAGTTTTTGCTTGTGATTCAAAATGCCTTGTTATTTTTAGAGAACAAAAAGTATTTTAGCGTCATTGTCGGCGATGTTTACAAAAAAAGTGAAGTTGTGCCGCTTGCGTTTTATGCATTAGACGCAATTAAACGAAATTTCAACGTAAAGTTAAAGGGCATTGTGGTAAAAAATATCGAAGGTAATCGCGGGAAATTGGGAGTTGGTGATATATGGAAATACCGAGCGATGAAAAGCGACTATTTTATTTTTAAGCACGAGTATATATTGGTATTCAAAAAGGAGAACAATGAATGACAAAGACGGAATTATTTTTACAACTTGCAAAACCTGATCAACGTGGAGAAAGTCGTTGGGTGCATGTAGAAGAATTTGTCGGAATATACAAAGATCTTCAGCTTGGCAACGGAGGAAGTTGGTGTAGAGCAAGTTCAAGTTTGGCAAAAAAATATATTGTTGATTTTGATAAAGGTAAAACATCGGGGAATTCTATTGATGCCGTAAGATTAAATGGGTTTAACAACAAAGAAACTTTTAATCAAAATATAAACAAGGAAATAAAAGATTTTTATAAAAACAAGAATTGTGTTATGCTGGGAATTAATGGCAAATCCGAGAATACAATAATAGAAATTGACCATAAAGACGGACGAAAAAACGACAGTAGAGTTTCAAATTCCGGAACACAGGTTTTGGAAGATTTTCAGCCGTTATGTAAAGCTGCAAATGATATAAAGCGGCAAATTTGCAAACAATGCAAAACTTCAAATAAGCGCTGGAATGCAAAAAACATAGAAGGAAATCCGTATTCTTTTTATGTCGGCGATGAGAATTACGACGAGAAATTAGGTTGTAAAGGCTGTTATCAGTATGATCCCGTTGAATATCGCAAAACAAGCGTAATGAAAATCAGTAAAGAAGCGTCTGATTTTATTATGAATAAATTATATGGAAATGAGTGAAATATGAACTACATCGGCTCAAAATATAAACTTATAAATTTCATAAAAAACGCCGTTAATGACGTTGTAGGTGATGATTTGTCTCAAAACACACTGTGTGATATTTTCGCAGGAACGGGAATTGTCTCAAGAGCGTTAAAAACAAAAGCAAAAAAAGTCATTGCTAATGACGTTGAGTATTACAGTTATGTGTTAAATAAAAATTACATAGAAAATCACACAGATATTCCACAAAAGCAGAAATATATTGATGAATTAAATTCTCTTCCTTTAATTGACAACGGTTTTATTTACAAAAACTATTGTTTTGGCAGTGGTTCGGAAAGGCTGTATTTTTCTGATTATAACGGAAAGAAAATCGATACTATTCGTGGATGCATAGAAATGTGGAGAAAAAACGGCAAAATTGACGATAATTTATATTATTTTCTTTTAGCAAGTTTGCTTGAAAGCGCGGACAAATTGGCAAATACAGCCTCTGTTTACGGCGCATATCTAAAACATCTCAAAAAAACGGCGCAAAAAGAAATGTTGCTTGAAGCAGCAGAATTTGAAATAAACGATAACGACCATCAAGTATTTAACGAAGATTGTAATACGCTTATACAAAAAATACAGGGAGATATTTTGTATTTGGATCCACCGTATAATGAACGTCAATACGGCGCAAATTATCACTTACTTAATACTATCGCAAAGTATGACGAATTTGTTCCGAACGGAAAAACAGGATTAAGAAAATACCAAAAATCCGCTTGGTGCAGTCGAAACAAAGTTGTTGAAGAATTTGATTTTTTGCTTAAAAATGCAAAGTTTAAATACATTTTTTTGAGTTATAACAACGAAGGCTTAATGTCTGTTGAAACGGTACGAAAAACAATGCAAAAATACGGGAAATACGAATTATTTGCAACTGATTATCAGCGATTCAAAGCCGACAAAACCGAAAATCGAAATCATAAAGCCGACAAAACCGAAGAATATCTACACGTTTTGGAGAAACAATGATAGGAGGTAACCGTTGCCAAAAATAAACGCAATACTCGATAAAAAAACAATAAAAAACCTAACCGTAGGTGAGCAAATCTTAATTTCGGGCGAAATCTTTACCGCCCGCGACGCCGCGCATAAACGATTTTGCGACCTTATTGAAAAAGGCGAAAAACTTCCCATAAATCTCGAAAACAGGATAATCTTTTTTGCAGGACCGTCGCCCACTCCGCCAAACGCGATAATCGGCTCAATCGGTCCCACCACAAGCGGAAGAATGGACGCGTATTCGCCTGTCTTAATAAGAAAATGCGGACTTGCAGGAATGATTGGCAAGGGGGCTCGCTCAAAAGAAGTTGTTGAAACAATGAAAGAATGCGGCGCGGTGTATTTTGCGGCGACAGGCGGCGCGGCGGCGCTTTTGGCGCAAACTATTGTCTCTTGCGAAACCGTTTGTTATGACGACTTGGGAGCGGAGGCGGTGCGAAAACTTGTTGTTAAGGATTTTCCTGTAATTGTGGCGATAGATGCGAATGGGAATTCGCTTTATGAAAGAGGGTGATGAACAATGAAAACCGAACTGCTTTTACCTGCTGGGAATTTGGAGAATTTATACACCGCGCTTCTTTACGGGGCTGACGCGGTTTATTGCGGAATGCCGTCGTTGTCGCTTCGGGCGAAAGCGGGATTGTCGCAGGACGAATTAAAGCAGGGGATTGACTTTGCGCACAAAATCGGCAAAAAAGTTTATTTGGCTATGAATTTATTCGCGCATAACAGCCAAATAAAAGCAATAGAAAATGCAGTGGAAACCGTAAATTCGCTTGCTCCCGACGGGCTTATTGTTGCCGATGCCGGCGTGTTTTCAATTCTGCGAAAAGCGCTTCCGAATAAGCATATTACCATTTCTACGCAAGCGAATATAAGCAATACCGCGGCAGTGCGGTTTTGGAAAAACGCGGGTGCAAATCGAATAGTTCTTGCAAGAGAATGCACGTATAACGACATCTTGGAAATCCGCGAAGAAAACAAAGACATCGAAATTGAATGCTTTGTCCACGGAGCAATGTGTATGGGCGTAAGCGGCAGGTGCTTGATAAGCAATTTTTTGAGTAATCGCGGGGCAAATCAAGGCGAATGTTCGCAAAGTTGCCGCTGGGACTACAAAGTTTTTTTGGAAGAAAAAACACGCGAAGGCGAATTTTTTGAGATTTACGAAGAAGACGGATATTCGCACATTCTCAGCAGTAAAGATTTGTGTTTAATGCCCGTTCTGGACAAATATCAGCAAATCGGTATTGATTCTTTTAAGATTGAGGGGCGGCACAAAAATGCGTTTTACATTGCAAGCGTTGCGCGGGCGTATCGTTTGGCGATTGATAACGCGCAGTGCAACTATATGGAAATGCTGAATTCCGTGAAAAATCGCGGCTATACACTCGGATTTCACAACGGCAGTCCGAGCGACTTATCGACCGACTACGAAAGCACAAAATCGCTCGGCGAATATCAATTTGCAGGAATTGTTCGCAGTTGCGATGCGAATTATATTATTTTAGAGGTGCGAAATACGCTGGATTTAGGTGATGAACTGGAATTTCTGTGCCCGAAAAGCTGCGAAAACATAAAAATTACGCTCGACAAAATCATTGACGCAAAGAGCGGAAAAGAAATAGAGCGAGCAAGCGCAGGGCAGGGTTTTTGCATTAAAATCAGCGATGAAAAATTGAAAAATATAGAGCCGTTCAGCGTTGCAAAAATTGAGTGTACGGAAAAAGACGTGGAAAAAACATTAGAAAGAAATACGCAATTCGGAAGGGAAATAGAGGTATGCGAGATTTAGGACAAGCAAAAGTATATTTGCGAAACGAGGCGTTCGCCGACGATTTTGTACTCCAAAACGGGCGAGTGATAAACCCGAACGGAAACATCGACCAAATTTGCGATATTGTCGTGTCGAACGGAAAAATAGCCGCAATCGGCGACCTGAAAAACGAGTTTGCGCAAGCAAGAAAAATAGATTTGAGCGGTTGCCTCGTCTTTCCCGGAATGATGGATTTGCATACAAATCTGCGCGAACCGGGGCGCGAAGACAAAGAAACCATAAAATCGGGAGCGGAAGCGGCGGTTGCGGGCGGTTTTTGCGCCGTTGCCTGTATGCCCAACACTGACCCGATTTGCGATGCGGAGCAAAAAGTGCGCTACATAGTGCAGAGAAGCGAAAACGTAAGTTGTCGCGTTTATCCTGTCGGCGCGGCAACCAAAGAACTTGCAGGAGAAGAAATCGCCCCGTTTTATGAAATGATGTCCGCGGGCGCAAAGGCGTTTTCGGACGGAACGCAATCCATATCCAGAAGCGATATTCTAAAAAACGTTATGAATTACGCGAAATTATTTGACGCGCCGCTTTTTTGTAATTGCCAAGACAAGAATTTCAGCAAAGGCGTTATGAACGAAAGCAAATATTCGACGATTTTCGGACTTCGCGGTATTCCTGCAATAGGGGAGGACATCGACATTACGCGGCATCTGATAATAGCCGAATACACGGGGTGCAAAATACACATAACACGGGTTTCGTCGAAAGGCGCAATCGAAAAAATCCGCGAATACAAGCAAAAGGGCGTGGCTGTTACGGCGGCGACCGCTCCGCATTATTTGTATTACAGCGACAAAGATTTGGCGACTTACGATACAAACTTAAAAGTGAGCCCTCCAATCCGCGGCGAAGAAGACAGAGACGAGCTGATAAAAGCGCTTGCCGACGGAACAATAGACGCAATTGTAAGCGATCACGCGCCGCACACAAGCGAGGAAAAAAACATAGAGTTCGATAACGCAAGTTGCGGCGTAGCGGGTTTAGAGACATTGGTCGGCGCAATATTTACCGAAATTATCAGCAAAAATCGGCTTACTCTTATGGAATTTGCGCAAAAAATGTGCATAAATCCATATAAAATAATTGGAGTTAACGCTCCAAATATCGCCGTCGGAGAAAAAGCGGACATAAGCGTAATTGCGCCAAACGAAAAATGGACGGTAGAAAGCAAAAATTTCTTTACTAAATGCGGCGGAAATTCGGCGTTTTTAGGCAAAGAATTTGTCGGTCGCCCCGTTCTTACGGTGGTTGACGGAAGAATTGTTTTTGAAAGAGAGTTCGTTAAGTGAGCAATGCTTACGAGAACATTTTAGTGTCGGTTGTTATGGCTTTTTATAACGGCGATAATACTGAGATTGCAAAAATTACAATCGACAGTGTTTTATCGCAAACGCATAAGAATTTTGAGTTTATCATATCTGCAGGCGGAAATCTCAGCGACGAAAAAACGGAAATGCTCAAAATTTACGCAGAAAAAGACAGCCGCATAAAAGTTTTACGAAGCGAAATAAACGTCGGTCCCTCAAATTCGCGAAACAGGGGAGTGGAATTTGCCGCAGGAAAATATATTTCTATAGTTGACAGCGACGACATATTTTTTGAAGAAAAAATAAAAAAACAGTTAGAGCAAATAATTGAGAAAAACTTAGATTTTGTCGGATGCGGATATATTGAATTTCGCAACGACCACAAACAAGAGCTGGGAAAAGTGAGAATTCTGCCTAAAACCGGCAAAGATATAAGAATATCGCTTCCGTTTGCCAATCCTATAGCAAATTCGGCGCTGTTCATTAAAACCGATGTTTTAAAAGCGCTCCTTTACGATGAAAAATTCAAACCGGGCGATGGCGAAGATTATGATTTAGTAATACGCCTTGTTAAGAGAAAATATACAGGACAGAACTTGTCGGAACCATTGTTTTATTACAGATTAGGAAATAATTTCGAGAAAAAACACGCAAATTTAAGATGTTCAATAAAAGATTTACAACACAAACTAAAAGCATCATCGGTATTACCGTTTTGGTGTTTCCCTTTTATATTTGCTTCTGCGATTGTGGCATTTTTCTGCCGTATTTTACCCCCGAAACTTTTCAGTATTATGCGAGATTTTCGTCATAAGATTTTTGGTGGATAGTTCCGTCCTCAAAAATAAACAAACCAAGAAAAAAACATTTGAATGAAAAAAATGGAGGTGGCACCCGGATTTGAACCGGGGAATCGCGGTTTTGCAGACCACTGCCTTACCACTTGACTATGCCACCAAAAAGAAAACCTGGAGCGAGAGACGGGACTTGAACCCGCGACAACTACCTTGGCAAGGTAGGGCTCTACCACTGAGCTACTCTCGCATTTATGGTAGCGGGAACCGGACTCGAACCGATGACCTCCGGGTTATGAGCCCGGCGAGCTACCAACTGCTCCATCCCGCGATAAAATCTATTCTGGAGCGAGAGACGGGACTTGAACCCGCGACAACTACCTTGGCAAGGTAGGGCTCTACCACTGAGCTACTCTCGCAATTTTTCTATTAAAACGCAGACAAATATACGTTAATGTACAAATGAAAGTCAAGGGTAATCTGAAATTATTCGGGATTTATTGTAGAAACGCTTGTCATACTCAATCCTGCGAATAGCATCATCATCACTGCGCTCACCACTATATACCTGTGATTTCTTACTCTTTGCGCCTTTAATTCAAGTAAATTCGTGTTTTCTTCAAGCGAAATAAAATCTAATTGTTCTGTCCTTTGCTCTGTTTCTTTTAACGAAATTTCTTGTACATCAGTTGGCGCTTTGTGCAAATCTTGCGCAAAAAGCAAGGAGCACAAAGCAAAAACTGCAAAAAACGTTAAAATTTGCTTCACTTATTTACTCATCGAATCCAAAAAATCAACGTTTGCTTTTGTTCCCATAAGTTTTTCGCGCATAGTTTCCATTTGTTCTGTCGGAGTTCTGATGCCCGAAAGCCATTTCCGCAAAATCCACATTCTGTTGAGGACTTCTTGCGCCAAAAGAAGGTCTTCTTTACGCGTTCCCGATTTCATCAGGTCAACTGAAGGGAATACTCTTCTGTCGGCGATGTCGCGGTCGAGAACCAGTTCCATATTTCCCGTACCCTTAAATTCTTCAAAAATAACTTCATCCATTTTGCTGCCTGTTTCAACAAGCGCCGTTGCCAAAATGGTGAGAGAGCCGCCGTTTTCAATGTTTCGAGCCGCGCCGAAAAATCTTTTTGGTTTGTATAACGCCTGCGAATCCACACCGCCCGACAAAATTCTGCCCGAATGCGGAGCAACCGTGTTATACGCTCTTGCCAAACGGGTTATGCTGTCAAGAAGAATTACTACGTCCTGACCGTGTTCCACGAGACGTTTTGCGCGCTCTATCGCTATTTCGGCGACTGCTACGTGTCTGTCGGCAGGCTCGTCGAATGTAGAAGATATTACCTCGGCGTCAACCGAATATTTCATATCGGTAACTTCTTCGGGGCGCTCGTCAATCAAAAGGATTATCATTTTTACATTCGGGTGATTTTTGCGAATTGAGTTTGCAATATTTTTCATAAGAACTGTTTTACCTGTTCTCGGAGGCGCTACCAAAAGTCCGCGTTGTCCTTTTCCGATTGGTGTAAAAAGGTCTATCAAACGACCTGAAATATCGTTTGGCACTCCGCCTTCAAGTGTAAATTTTTCGGTAGGAAAAATTGGAATTAAATCCTCAAAAGAAACAATCTTTTTGTGCACATCGGGAGCGTCGCCGTTTATGGTATCTACTCTCATAAGCGCAAAATATCGCTCTGTTTCTTTGGGCGCTCTAATTGTTCCTCGGACACAGTCTCCTGTTCTGATACGCAGTTTTTTTATTTGTGCTGGAGCGACGTAAACGTCGTCTTGTCCTGCAAGGTAGCAGTTTTCTTCGGAGCGCAGGAAGCCGAAACCGTCCGGCATTACCTCTAAAACTCCTTCAGTTGTGATTTCTTCGCCTGCGGCAAATTTTGCACGTAAAATACGATACACGAAGTCGCGTTTTTTGTAGCCTGTTCCATCTACATCAAGTTCGTTGGCAAGAGCTGTTAACTCTTCTACACTCTTTGATTTAAGTTCATTGACATCCATTGAACCACCTAATACTAAAAATGTTATTGCTGTTTTTCAAAAAAAATTCTCATAAATTGGATAAAAAACCTGTGAAAAGAAGATTTTTGACAATTAAATCGGTGATAATATAATAAAATGTACAAACAATGTGCGGAAAAATATTATATTTATGTGAAATTTTATTTATTCGGAGAGGTGAAAACGTGGATATTTCAACAATTTTAATAAAAATAACAGGCGTGGTAATCCTTATTTTTACCATAAAAAATTTTATAGCGCACATAAAAAGAGAAAGCAAGGAAGCAAAAGCGTCCGCATCGCAGTCCAAGGGCGAGCGTTTCTTAAACGGTATCCTTTTTTATCTGTTTTTGGCGTTTATTACGGCGCTGTCGCTGGGAATGATTTTTAATAATTAACAATTAAAATGGCGGGGCAATCAAATGAAAGATGCACAAGTTTTTTCTCAAATATGGCAGGCAATCAATAAAAAAAATTTGGAATTGGCAGAGCGGCTTCTAATTTCGGCACAAAAAAATTTCGGTGAAGAAGCGGAGTTCTTTTTCGCAAAAGGAATGCTGGAAATACTTAAAGGTTCGGATAAAAAAACAGTCGCTTTACCGCTTTTAAAAAAAGCTTATGATAAAGGGTTTGAAAACGATGTCGGCTTTCTACGCATTTATTCTATTTTGTTGAGAGATTTGAATTTTCGCTCGGATGCGTTATGCGTATTGCAAAAAATAATAACTATTGAGCCTGAAAATATTGAAGTGCTTAATGATATAGGAAATATTTTCAGGGTTATGGGAAACCCGATTTCTT
This sequence comes from Chitinivibrionia bacterium, assembly GCA_009779925.1. Taxonomy (NCBI): domain Bacteria; kingdom Pseudomonadati; phylum Fibrobacterota; class Chitinivibrionia; species Chitinivibrionia bacterium. The sequence goes on along the minus strand of WRAZ01000007.1, from coordinate 34,075 downwards.
CTGCAAATGTATTTAAATTGATTCTGAAAATAAATCCGGATTGGCCGCATGTTTATAATAATATGGCACTTGCTTTTTCAAATGCCTGTTTATACAAAGATGCGTATGCTGCATACAAAAAGGCGTTGGTTCTTAACCCTAAAAATGAAAATTTTGCGTCGAATCTTGTATCGTTTTCCAATTATATTGAAATAAGCCGCGAAGAATGTTTTGTATATTATCAAAAATATCGAAATATTTTTGAGGGAGAAAGCGTTGTGCAACGTTCTGTATTTCCGGCTACAGATAAAATAAAACTCGGATTTATTTCGGCGGATTTTTGTAATCATTCTGTTTCATATTTTGTAAGAGGCTTTTTCAAAAATTACGATAAAGGCAAGTTTGAAATCCATCTTTTTGCGCATGTAAGAGTGTTAGATAATATTTCGAAGGAATTTAAGGGTTATGTACATTCTTGGCATGATGTTACAAATATGAATCATCTGCAAATTGCGGATTTGATTAAAGAGGAAAAAATTTCTGTCTTCTTTGATTTGTCGGGGCATACGGGAAATAATTCTTTGAACGTGTTTGGATTGCGACCTGCGCCGTTGCAAGTAACATATTGCGGATATCCGAACACTACCGGATTAAAATCGATTGACTATAGAATTACTGATGATGTAAGCGAGCCGACTGACGCACAAAATTTCCATAGCGAGAAACTATATAAAATCGACGATTGTTTTTTGTGTTATTCTCCGATTTTACCGTTTGCTTCTTGTGATTTTCGGAGTTTTGAAAACAGGGAAATTGTTTTTGGCTCTTTTAATAACCCTACAAAATACACAGATAAAACCGTTAAATTATGGGCGAGAGTTGTAAATTCCGTGCCGAATGCAAAATTGTTTTTAAAGTATAGATCTTTTAACGATCCTGCGCTTTGTCAGTCTATGCTTTCCCGCTTTGCGGAGTTTGGGCTTGATAAGGAAAAAATAATTTTTAGAGGACTTACAGTAGGAATTGTAGAAAAGCATTTAATGCAATACGCAAATATGGATATTGCACTTGACTGCTTCCCCTACAACGGCACAACAACAACTTGTGAAGCGCTTTTGATGGGCGTTCCCGTAATAACAATTTTGGGCGACAGGCACGTTTCTCGCGTAAGTGCAAGTATTCTTACCGCCGTCGGGCATCCCGAGTTTATAGCAAAAGATGAAGATGATTTTGTAGAAATCTCAAAAAATTTGGCGTCCGATACAAAAAAGTTATTGGAAATTAAGCAAAATCTTCGTGAAAAAATGCTGAATTCCGTTCTCTGCGACCAAATAGGCTTTACAAAAAAGTTTGAAAATGCAATTTTAAATATGATAGACGAGGTTAAAAAAGAAGGATAGAAATTTATGGATAAAGCAAAAATTTACGAAACATTATTGAGTGTAAAAGATGGAAAAATGTCGATTGACGAGGCAATGCTTCAACTGAAAATGTCGCCATACAGCGATTTAGGATTTGCCAAAATCGACAACCACCGCGAAATACGCCAAGGGATTCACGAAGTAATTTTCGGGCAGAGCAAAACAAGTGAACAAATTGTCGGGATTGTAGAAAAAATGCTCGAAAACGGCAGAAAAAATATCCTTATCACTCGCTTGACAGCCGAAAATGCTACAGAAATTCAAAAAAACATACCCCTCGAATATAATTCTGAGGCGCCGCTTGGAATTGTCGCAAGAGCAGAAGTTCCAACCGCAAATGGCTACGTGGTCGTTGCGACGGGCGGAACAACAGACATTCCCGTTGCGGAAGAGGCGGCGATAACGGCGGAAGTTTTAGGGTGTCGCGTTGAGCGAATGTACGACGTCGGCGTTGCGGGGCTTCATCGACTTTTGTCAAAACTTGATATTCTTATGGACGCAAAAGCGGTTGTTGCGGTGGCGGGAATGGAAGGCGCTTTGGCGAGCGTTGTCGGCGGTTTGGTGGATTGCCCTGTTATTGCAGTGCCGACTTCAATCGGCTACGGCGCGTCGTTTGGAGGTGTTTCGGCGCTTTTGACAATGCTTAATTCTTGCGCGAGCGGCGTTAGTGTTGTGAATATTGACAACGGTTTTGGCGCGGGATATTTGGCGAGTATGATAAATCGAATAGGCAGTTAAAATGAAAAATTTGTATATAGAATGCGATATGGGAGCGGCAGGCGATATGCTTATGGCGGCTTTAATGGAACTTTGCCCCGACCCGAAAAAATTCATAGAAAAAATGAACGCAATCGGTTTGGAAAACACTGTTGTAAAAGCGGTAAAAAGAGAAAAATGCGGCATAGTCGGTAGCGGAATAGACGTTATTGTAAATGGCATTATTGAAGGCGATGCCGTAGGGGCGACCGCCTCTGGTCGCCCGCACAACGCAAACAATCGCTATCACGACCACGACCACAAACATCATAACCATCACGAAGAACACCATCACCATAACGAACACAATCATTCGTCTTTGGAATGTATAAAATCGCTCATTTATTCTTTGGATATTCCTGAAAACGTTAAAGAAAAGGCGACAGAAGTTTATTCTGCTTTGGCTGAGGCGGAGGCATTTGTTCACGGCAGAGAGGTTTCTCACGTTCATTTTCACGAAGTCGGAACGTTGGACGCAGTTTGCGATATAGTCGGCTGTTGTCTTGCTCTTGATACGATAAAACCCGACAAAATTACAGTTTCACCCGTTCACGTGGGTTTCGGCAGTGTTAAATGTCAGCACGGAGTTTTGCCTGTTCCTGCTCCTGCGACGGCTTATCTTCTTAAAGGGATACCCGCTTACGGCGGCGAAATAAAAGGCGAACTTTGCACTCCTACCGGTGCGGCGCTTCTTAAAACTTTTGCGCATTCCTTTGGCAATATGTCTGTAATGACCGTCGAAAAAATTGGCTATGGTATGGGAAAACGAAGTTTCGAGCGATTAAATTGCGTTCGAGCATTTTTAGGCGAAACCGAGCAAAACAGCGACGACGTTTACGAAATATCCTGTAATTTGGACGACATTACCGCAGAAGAATTGGCGTTTTCCTACGATTTAATTTTTGAAGCGGGCGCTCTTGACGTTTTCGCAACCCCGACAGTTATGAAAAAAGGACGTCCGGGACACATTTTGACCGCGCTCGCCAAAGCCGACAAAAAAGACGTGGTTGCCAAAGCAATTTTAACGCACACAACAACCCGCGGCGTAAGAATTTCGCAAAAAAATCGTCTTACACTTTCATCAAAAACTGAAACCGTAGAAACAAAATACGGGAACATAGTCATAAAAGTATCAAGCGGCTACGGAATAAGCAAGACAAAACCCGAATACGAAAGCGTAGCAACGGCGGCGAAAAAACATTGTGTGAGTTTTGCGGAAGTTAAAAAATGCGCGGTTTTGGAGTTTGCGATAACCGAAACCGATAACGATAACGATAACGTAAGGGCAGGTTTCAAACCTGCCCCTACACAGGTGTTCGAATAAAATGCAATTATCCGAATTTTTTAACGACCCCCCCGCCTTCGCCGTTGCCGTTTCCGGCGGAGTAGATTCTTCATATCTGATTTGCGCCGCAAAAAAAGCAGGCGTTTCAGTAAAAGGATATTACGTAAAATCGCAATTTCAGCCGCAATTTGAAACCGAAGACGTTTTACGTTTGGCAAAAGAATTTTCATTGAATATCGAAATAATCGAAGCCGATGTTTTAAGCGACCGCACTGTTTGCCAAAATCCGCCCGACAGATGTTATTATTGCAAAAAACTGATTTTTTCAAAGATAATTCAAAAAGCAAATGCCGACGGTTTTTCGCTTGTCTGCGACGGCACAAACGCCTCTGACGATATTGCCGACCGTGCAGGAATAAGAGCGCTCCAAGAATTCGGCGTAAAGTCGCCATTAAGAATTTGCGGTATTAGCAAAGACGAAATTCGCGAATATTCGAGGGAATTGGGTTTGTTTACCGCCGAAAAACCTGCATACGCCTGTCTTGCGACAAGGGTGAAAACGGGGCAAAAAATCGACGAAAAAGTTCTTAAAAAAATAGAAAACTGCGAAACAAAACTTTTTGCTCTCGGTTTTACGAATTTTAGAGTAAGAGTGATAGGAGATTGTGCTCGTTTACAGATAAACAGCAGAGATTTTTCGCTTTTGGCAAGCAAACAAGAATATGTCTCACAAATTCTTTGCGAGGAGTTTTCTGATGTTGTTCTTGATTTGAAAATAGTCAGGTGAGTTTTTTTACCTTCTGTCTTTCACCTTAAACAGCAAAATGAAGCCGATAGTGAACGGCAGGACAAGCGACGAAATGCCTATTCTTTGCGGAGTAATACCTTCAAAGCCTAAATTTTGCGCCATTACTATGCTGACGGCTATTAAAAGAGGACCTGTAGCTACGGCGAAGCGTCCTATCATATTGAATAAACCGAAGAGCTCGGTTTGTTTGTCTTGAGGGATAATTATTGAAAAATATGAGCGCGATACTGCCTGAATTCCGCCTTGTACAAGTCCAATCAGCACGGAATACATTGTAAATTGCCATTCGTAGTTCATCGTCCAGGCGGCGCTTAGGGTTATTGCAGTGTAAATAGCTATTGATACAAAAAGGATTTTTTTCGCGCCGAATTTGTGCGCGGCAAGTCCTGCGATTACGGCAAACGGAAAGGCTGTTAGTTGCACGACCAAAAGTGAAACCATAAGCCGCTCAGGCGAAAAACCTAATGTTAAACCGTAATCCGCCGCCATCATTACAAAAGAGTGAACACCGTCTATGTAAAACCAATATGCTATCAGAAAAATGCGGATTTGCGGTTTTTTCCACGCAAAAATTGCTGTTTCTTTCAGGCTTTTCCAAAAAGAATTAAGCGCGCTGTTTTCTATATTTTGCGGCTGACGGGGAATTTTTGAGAAATAAATCGGAAGTGAAAATACAAACCACCATAATCCTGCTATAAGAATGCAGAATTTCGCCGCACTTACAGTATCGTGAAAACCGAAAAACGACGGATTTGATACCATAAAAATGTTCAGTGCAAAAATTATTGCGCCGCCCAAATATCCCGCCGAAAAACCGATTGCCGAAATTCTGTGTCTGTTTTTGGGGATAGCTACGGCAGGTAAAAGCGTGTCGTGGCACATATTTGATAAGCGATAGAAAATATTGGCGATAATAAAGAGAATGAGCGCTTGAATGTGCTCGCCGATTTGCACAAAATACATTAAAATAACCGAAAAAATTCCTAAAAGCGAAAATATGGCAAGCGATTTTTGGCGGCTGTCTTTTTGTGCGATTATTGCGGCAAAAACAGGGCAGAGGAGCGCGGCGATAATTCCTGAAATTCCGTTTGCAAAGCCGAGTTTTGCGGTGGAGTCTGCGACAAGTTCGGGGGATAGGTAGTAGTTTCTGAAAAGTATCGGGAAAAATCCCGCTAAAATACAAAGGGCGAAAGCTGAGTCCGCCCAACTGTAAAGTATCCAGCTTTTTACAGAAACGGACTGCTTAATTTGTTTCGTCGAATTGTCTTTTTGGGTCAAAAACTATCCCTGAAATTGAAATCAGGTTGCAACCTCAGGCGTAAAATAGGCGACCTTAAAATAAACGCTACTTGCGGACTATTGTTATATCTCACAAAAAAGCGTGGTCTTTCGCCATCGATATTACCCACTGCAAGCGTATGAACCGTGCCGTCTTTAAGGGTGAAAGTATATTCGGCGCTCGGATTGTTGAGACCTGCCATTTGGTCGGAAATCATATAGCTGTAATCCCAATCGTTTGCTGTCAGTTGCATAAATTCTCCAATCATATTAACAACATCCTGTTGATTTGCGATAGTGGAGTCTGCGGCAAAAATCCAGTTTTCCTCTTCGTTCAGCGCCAGTGTGTAATTTTGGTCGGTGTGTCGCGCCGAAATTTGCACGATGTCGCTTGGGTTAAAGTCGAAAATTCTTCTTATTCGCCACTCGTTTGGGTCAACATTAAAGGCAAAACCAATTCCGCCGCTTACAAGAAACACGTTGTTGTCGCCAATTCGTCTAAAGAAATTTAAGCGCCAATTTTCTGCTCGGTTTCCCAAAATGAAATCTCCGACAAGCATTCCGTGAACATCATATATCTGAACAAAGTACGTGCTGTCATTTTCAAAGCCGAATTGTGCAAAATTTTCTTGGTTTGAGCCGACAAAATTATCGGGCGTCATTTCGGCGATTTTTGTTATTATGCTCATAACTTTAACGCTGTCCGCAGGATAGAGATTATCAGGTCTTTGTCCGATAGATACAAACCACGCGCCGTTTTGTCGGGTCAGAATTGCGGTTTGTCCGCCTTGTGTTAGGACTATTCTTCCCGCGTTTTGTGCAAAGTGCGGAAAAAACGGAATAAGTCGTCTTTTTTCTTGCGTATTTGCCAAAAATGACGATAAAAGCATTGCTCCTGCAACCAATGCGAGAATTGCTCCCGAAAAAAGCACTTTTTTAATAATCGGCGACATATTTATTTCCTTTCATTTTGTTGTTTTTTACGTTTAATGAACAAAGCAAGTCCTACAATTACAATGATAAGCGGCATAAGGACGATATTTAAAACTCTTATCAAAGTTGCATTGTTAAAATTTGCGCCGCCCATCATATTAAATTGCTGAAGCGAGCGGTCAATCATATTTCGCGAACGCACGGTTATCAGGTCGTCGTCCAAGGTAAGCCAATCTACCAAATTCATAAGCAAGGGCAAATTTTGTGGTGTTCCTACTTCGGCACTTAAAAAATCGGCATTTCCGATAATTATCGCCGTGCCTCTTGTGGTGTAGAGAAGCAATTCTCGTTCATCTAAAGGTTGTATAAATGTAGTGTCGCTGAAAACTGAGTTTATCCTCCCCGACAAGCGAATTGCCATAGGATAGCGCATAAGTGTGCCGTCTTGCATTGCTCTTTCAAAGAAGAACTCCCAGTTTTGATTAGGGGCAATTCTCAGCGGCGGCATATTTTCGTTTAGCGGCGCTGCTCGCAATACCGAATATTGCGACGACATAATTAAAGTGTCGGCTATTGTTGCGCTATCCAAATTTGGCGACACCATAACAGGCGACGCCCACGGGAAAATTATCGACCTCATTGCAGCAAGCGGCGCTACGTTTCTGTTAAATCCGTCTTCGTTTACGCGCACCCAAAACGGGTATTCAGTGGGAACGTTTCGCACTCCGCCGCCTACTTGTGTGGGAACAAGGATAGTTCCTGCCGAAGCGTCTTGTATAAGTTTCGGTTCTACAACAACTCCCCACGCTTCAAGCATATTGTATAAAAGAGTGTTGCTTAAGCTTACGTTTTCGTCTCTCTGCAAATTTACTGCAAATCTTTGTGCTAAAACAATGACGTTTCCTCCGCGCATCAGAAACTGGTCTATTGCGTAAATTTTCTGCGGATGGACGAAATAACTTGCCTCGTTTTCGCCGGGGACTATTATTGTTGAGATATGGTCTCCGATGTTTTCAACTTGGGTGAGGTCTATATATTCTACGTTGTAAAGTTGTTCGAGCGCGTGAATAAGCGCTCTGAAACGCCTGTGTGTGATGTCTTCGGGGATTTCCATCGCATACCATTGTGCAATTTCGGGCGGTACATACATTGCAGTGTCGGTTTTAATAATTCCCACGGTCGGAAGTTCCCGTTTGGTTAGCCTGATTATGCGCTGAACTATCTCAAACTCGATATTGTCGGTTGTCTGGACAAAAGGAATGCTCTCTGACTTTGCACCGTATCGAAGCGCAATTCCCATATATCCTTGCACCATTTCCCGTCTGTCTCTTTGGATTGTTTGGACTTCTACCGCAGGAATGCGCAAAGCAAACGCTTCTTCTCTGTCGCGCGTGTTTCTGTCGGGCTTTCTATGAACAACTCTGATGTTTCTTCCTGCAACACTTCTGAATTCGTCTGTCAGGTCAATGATCTCGCTTTGTACTTGTCTTAAATTTTGCGGTAAATTGTCCGAAAAATAAAGTTCTATCGTCAAAACGTCCTGCAAACCTCTAAGGCGATTTCTTGTCGTTTCGGAAATAGAGAAAATCTTATTTTCGGTTAGGTCGGTGCGCACAAAAAAATTACTTGATACAATATTGGCGGCAATTACGTATCCTAGCGCAATTAAGGAGGATACAATCGTTATAAATTTCAAACTTTTTCTTTTTTTCTTCATTTTTTACTCCCACTTTCTGCTTTGAAGCGATTGAACGTTAAGATACAGGAAAAACGCTATTACGCTGACATAATAAATGATGTCGCGGCTATCAATTACTCCTCTGCCGATACTTTCAAAACGTCCCGAAAGTCCGATGAAAGAAAAGATTTGCGCCAATTCGCTCGGCACAAAACTAAGCACAATCGGATGTCCTATCATCAGAAGCGTCAAAATTACAACAATTGAGCCGATAAGCGCGACAATCTGGTTTTCGGTTAGCGAGGAAATCCACATTCCTATAGAAATATATGCCGCGCCAAGCAATATTGCTCCGAAATATCCGCCGATAATTACGCCGACATCGGGATTTCCTATTACCGCTATGGTGATGGGAACGGTAAGCGAGCACGCGAGAGTAATTGCCAAGAAAGCAATCGCCGCAAAAAATTTTCCCGCCACAATTTGCGTATCTTTGAGCGGTAAAGTAAGCAAAAGCTCGAATGTTTTATTTCTTTTTTCTTCCGCCCAAGTTCGCATTGTTATTGCAGGTACGAAAATCAGGAAAATATAAGGCAAAAACTCAAAATAACTTCTCATTTCCGCCTGATTGTTTAGAAAGAACGTCTGAAAAAACAGGAAATTTGTCAAAAGCAGATAGACAATCATAAAAATATATGCAATCGGCGAAATGAAATAGGTTTTCAGTTCTTTTGCGAAAATTGTAAAAATTCCGTTCATTTTGCCTCCTTTGCGTTGTTCGCTTCTGTTTCTGCTGAAGGGCGCATGCAATACGCCCCTACGGTATCGGTGTCTTTTTTAGTTAATTTTGCGAACACATCCTCTAACGAATAATTTACGCTGATTTTTTCTATTTCGACTATTTCTCGTATTTTTGCTTCGATTTCGGCGTTGAAATTTTTTAGCGTAATTTGATACGAGGTATTTTCTTCGCGCGATTTTTCTATAACTTCGTCGGGAGTTCCGACTGCTGCGGTTTCGCCGTTGTTTATTATAAGAATTCTGTTGCAGGTCGCGGCAACTTCGGGCAAAATGTGCGAGCAGTAAACCACTGCTTTTTCTTTGCCGATTTCTTTTATGAGTTGGCGAATTTCAATGATTTGGTTAGGGTCAAGTCCGCTCATCGGCTCGTCTAAAATCAAGAGTTCCGGCTCGTGTATCATTGCCTGTGCAAGCCCTGTTCTTTGGCGATAACCTTTCGACAAATATCCGATAGGTCTTTTTCGCATTTCTTCGAGTCCGCAGACTTCTATCATTTTATTTACTTGTTTTTTCAGTTTTTCGCTCGAAAGTCCGCGCAGTTTTCCTATAAATTCCAAGTATTCGCAAACGAACATATCTGTGTAAAGCGGGGTTGTTTCGGGCAGGTAGCCGATTTTCTTTCGCGCTTGTAAATCATTTAGTGTTATGTCCATTCCCGCGACTTTTACGCTACCTTCGGACATCGGCAGAAATCCTGTGATTATTTTCATTGTGGTGGTTTTTCCTGCACCGTTTGGTCCTAAGAAACCGAACACTTCACCTTTCTTAACGGAGAAACTCAAGTCTTTTACCGCGGCGACTTTTCCGTAATTTTTGTATAAATTGCTCACTTCAAGCATAATTTCTTTCAACAAAACCTCCTAATTTTCGGTTGTTTGTAAGAGAAAATAGTTTTTGTGCACAAGAAAAATCAAATCCATACGTGCAATTTAGTATTTTACGGAAAAATAAGTTGTTTTACGAGAAATAATTAAGGATAAAAAATGCTCGGAATAAAACCGAATGATAAAATTATAAGCAATAGTTTGAGTGAAGGAGTGAATTCACTTGTGCTTGTTTTGTCGAAGATAAATATAAAACTTGATTTGTTGATTGCTGTTTTTGTTGTAATTACTTTGTTTTTTGGGGTAGCAGCTGATGCTGCAATTATGTATTACGTATTTTCTTTTGTACCGATAGCTCTTGTCTTTTATGCAATTTGCTTTATTCTTAACCACAAAATTACGGCAATGTTTTATTTTGTGGCACTTTTTGTAGGGATGGTAAATTTTAGTCCAGCGAACTTAGTCAATATTATGTTGGCTGATTTATTGTTTCCAGGATTAGTTCTGTCTTTGCTTTTTTCAAACAAATTAACTAAAGAAGATATTTGTTCTCCGATTTTCATTTCACTTTCAGTGCTTTGCGGATTTGCAATACTCAGCGCTTTGTTTGGTATTTTCTTTACGCCAAACTATTTTCCCGAACTCTTAAACACAAATTATACAATTGCTTTTCACATTTATCGTTTTTTGCAATTGCCGGTGGTTTATTTGTTTGTAATCAATTCAATGAAAGTAAGCAATTCCGTAGAAAAAATCATAATATATTCAGTTTTATTTCAAATGTTTCTTGTGTTTTTGCAGTTGTTTGTATTTCAAACAAATTCTGATGGTCGAATGCGTGCGACCGGAACTTTGTTTGAAAATCACATGGTTATCGGATTGTATATAATGACATTTATTCCGTTGCTTATAGTATGTTTAAGAAATAAAAAAGATTTCCGAGCTAAAGTTTTTTGGTTAACTCTTGCTGTCTATTCGGTATATATAATTATTGCGGCATCTGCACGCAGTGTGTTATTGGGTTTAACAGCTGCGGTTGCAGCATTGGTTTTTTTTAATCTTCGTTTTAACAAGAAGGCAATAGGAATAGTTGTATCTTCTGTAATTATAGCGTTTTTTGTTTTTCGATTTATGCCGGTACAAGAAACGATAGACAGAACGTTTAGTGGTGGCAATGCTAATGTGCGGTCGTTAGATGTAAGCTCTTATTCTCGTCTTTTTATATGGCGTGGTTCGTTAACCGTTTTTGAAAATAGTTCATTGTTTCATAAAATTACAGGTAAAGGTCCGGGAACTTTTGCCGGATTGGATTTGATTATTATGCAACTTGACGGCAGAAGGCAAGCAACGGCGGCACACAATAACTTTTTACACACGTTGATAGAAATCGGAATTATTGGCACAATTCTTTTTTTAGCCCATTTTGTAATTATAATTTTCTATTTTTTGAAAAAGAAAAACTTTACGGCACTTGTTTTTGCTTGTGTAACGATAGGGCTTTTAGTTTCAGGTTTCACGCAGGAATCTTTTTGGGTAAATGGAGGGAATCATTATTGGATGTATTATATAACAATATTGGCTATTTTTGTTTCAATGTTTGAAAGTAAAAGAAAGGAGAATTATGTGTTTGGCGAAAGATAACTGCCAAGTAATCCACATCAGTATATCAGATAATTGTGGTGGTAGTTCTTTGGCGGGATTACGCTTGCATTCGGCAATGTTAAGTGCCGGAATTGATTCAAAATATTTGGTTTATGATAAATTAATCGCAGATAGAAACGATATTATACAAATCACAAAAAACCGATTTGTTAAATATTTCAGGGCAATCATAAAAAGAATATTTGAACGTGCAATATATCTTGTTTCAGGAAAACTTAATAATCAAAGAGGTTGTTTCTATTTTTGTTGCGGATACGATGATATACTAAAACACGATGATTTGAAAAAATGTGATGTGATTTATTTTCACGGTGTTTTGGATGAATGCATAAATTATAAATCTCTGAGAAAAATATTGGCTTTAAATAAAAAAACTTATTGGTTTTTACACGATTGCTTTTCTTTCACAGGAGGGTGCGCACATCCGTTTGAATGCGAAAAATATACAAGTGAATGCCGAAATTGTCCGTATTGGGGCGGTTTTTCGCTTTTTGACTGTGCCCAAAATGAGTATAGGCAAAAGTACAAAATTATCGGCAGGGTGAATAATTTGGCATTTATCGCTCCAAGTTCTTGGATGCTGGGCGTCGCAAAAAAATCCGCTATCGTCAAAAATAAAGCAGTTCACCATATTCCCAATATGGTAAATCCTCGAAATTTCAAGATAATTGATAAAACAGTTGCCCGTTCATTATTTTCGATTGACAGTGCAAAAAAAATCATTGGTTTTGGGGCGGCAAGTGCGACCACAAATCCCTATAAGGGCTGGGAATATATGAAAAACGCGCTTAACATTTTAGCAAAAAAAAGCAATTCGCCTCAAGATATTGAGATTTTAATTTTTGGATGTAATTACCAAAAGGAGATAGCTGATTCTTTGCCGTTCAAAACGCATTTTCTGGGTTTTCTGCAAGACGAATATTCTGCGGCAATGGCGTATAATGCTATGGATGTGTTTGTGGTTTCGTCATTGGCTGAAAATTTTCCGCAAACAATAATTGAAAGTTTGGCGTGCAATGCTCCCGTAGTTGCTTTTGATGTTGGCGGAATACCCAATATAGTAAATGGGAAAACAGGGTATTTGGCAAAATACAAAGACTGCGACGATTTAGCGCACGGAATAAATCTTATATTGTCTGAAAAAGAAAAACTTAATGTTCGGCAATACGTTGAAAAATATTTTCCCGAACCAATTTTGCAGAAACATTTTGAGATTTGGAAAACCACCTAATATTGACTTCGATATTTTTTGTTATCTTCACAATTTGCTCGTTTGTAGTTCTGTCTCCGTATGGCTTATCGCGTTTGCCATTTAAATTGCTTTTTTCAGGGCGCGTGCCGTAAATAGACAAAATCTTTTTCATCGTATTTCCACGTCTTTTTTATCGCAGTCAATTAGTATTTTTGCGACAAACTCTTTAAGTCGGAATTTTATAATTACCCTAAAAAGTAATGATGAAAAAACATTATCACCCCAAAAACCAAAAAATTTATTCCGAAAAAGCAACTCCCTTTTGTGTGCATCTGTTATCCACGAAACTGAATTTTTTTCATCTCCAAGCCAATAATGATGCATAGACACTGTTTTTGGAACTATTTTGGTGACTAATGTTTGCGGATTTTGTGGGGCAAAATATTGAGGTGGATAAATTGTAAAACCTGCGATTTTTTGTAAGCCTTTTTTCTTTGTATCAAACCCTTTTTCGGTCAATATCTCAGTAATGCGAAGAACAACGGTTTTAAGATTTATTCCGCTATCGGATAAAAAATGGTCATTTCTGTAGTGTTCTAAAATTTCATTCACAACTTCAAGTCCTGCATTGCATCCCATCCCAAGCCCTGCAGCAATGATGCCGCGTGATTCTGTTCCCATAAATCCAGTATCATTTAATATTTCACCAAACGGTTTAATCACTTCTACATCTACATCAAAATAAATTCCGCCGAATTCGTATAATACATCAAATCTCGCATAATCGCTTACAAATGCGTATTTTTTGGCATTATATGCCTCTGAGGTATAGGGTATCTTATGAACGTCGTAATTGTTTTCATTCCACTCTATTATTTTATAGTCGGGAAAATATTTTTTCCAAGTTTCAATGTATTTTACGGCGTAATTAGGCAACGGATTGCCACCAAACCAACAGTAATGAATTATTTTGGGTATTGACATTTCAAAGAATTCCGCCTATATCTTTCAAATCAAACAAATATTCGGTTTTATCTGTTTCGTAATTCGATGGAATGCCAATAAATCCATTATGTATTTTACTTATTGGGTGGGGTAAATTAAACGGCTCTATTAGGAGGTTAATCGGTCTGAAATCACCGTTATTAATGTCCCAGTTTTGGGAAGTTAGTGGATAAGATGTCGCCAATAAATATTTTGCGCCGCTTTTTTTGAAATTACGTAGTGCTTTAAGCACGTTCTCATTCGACAAATGGCACAAGCAATCTCGGCAAAGTATCATATCTACTTTGGGCAAATCGTCTTCTGTTATGTCTAAAACTTTAAACGAAATGCTTTCATTGCCATATAATTCGTTGTTGTTTTCAACTATTTTTTCGACGATGTCGCCGCCGATGTAAGTTATTCCGTCTTTGTTTATGGTTTTCATCCAATTAAAATCGCCGCATGGAACATCTAAAAAAGATTTTATTCCATATTTTTTCCATAATAGTGGGAGTTTTTTACGTATATTTTTAGTTGCAACCAATTCTGAGCCGGGACCCGAACGTGACTCGTTTGAACCCCAAAAGTTTTCCTCGTATATATTGGCAAAATTTTCTTTGAAATTTAACTCGTTTCCGTTTTTATGTTCTTGGTTTGCAATCACTAAGCGTTCCAACGTTATTTTTTTTGCATAAAGGCAGTAAATCCCGTACGGCGTGAACAATTTAAATACCCAATTGAGCATCTTGAATATTTTTATCTTAAAGCCCCCTAAAATTCTTCTTACGGCAGACATATAATTTCTCCTTAAATTCCAAATAACTTCCCATAAAATACTATTTGCCGTATAGCTAAAACAAAATTAAAAACTTTCGTTTCAAAAAAGCAAAAATTTTAACTCGCTCATTTTTTGTTAATCCTATGAATACGACAAGAATAACAGTCCATAACATGCTTGCCGCTATTGTGATAAATGAGCGGAGAGTCGACTCCGCAAACAGTTTGTCGGTAAAATAAAAAGGTAAAAACGCTACTACGGAAACCCTCAAGATAGGAACAAGTGCTCTTTTGGCAAAAGATTTTATCGGAAACCCGTATAGTTTTTTTGACGCGAACAAAAATACCGGCTGATATAATATTAATATCACTGCAAGATTAACGCCTAAAACGTAATGCGGCGGATAACCTATTACGCAAGCCAAATAGGAAAGCATCAGAATAAGTCCGTTGAATATATAGCTCAAACAATATATTAACTTAACTTTTCCGGAAGCATGAACTACCGACCAACAGGTCGAAGATATGCTCAATACCAAGACGTGAATAATCATGAGTTTGGTAAATATTGCCGTATGTTCGGGAACGTTTCCGAGCCAGAGTTTTAGTATAAATTCCGTTTCCGCTAAAACCGGAAGAGAAAAGACAAAAAGCAGGAAATAATACATTCGAGTTCCGCGCTCAACCAATGTCCAAGTCGCTTCCGTATTGTTTGCGGCATACGACATTGTTATTTGCGGAGTTAAGGTTTGCCTGAAATTGTTTCCGAATGACAATAAAGCGACACTAATAGAATTGGCTAATCCTCTTGCAGCATTTATTGCCGGACCAAAAAAGATATTCATCATAATATTTACCCCTTCAATTACTAATATAGCAGAAATATTTCCTCCGAATACGTATCCGCCGAATTTTCCTAAATCTTTTATCAGCGACTTGTCATAAACAAACGAAAATCTTGCTTCTTGGTAGTTTTTTCGACAGTAAATAAAATAAAAAAGCCATACCGAACAAGTAACCGCAAAACCGAACAGTGCAAAAAGTATAAGTTTATCCGCATTTATAATCACCAACAAATAAACCGTAAGAAGTCGTGCCGCCACATCAAAAATTCCCATATATCCGTATATGTGCATATCTTCGTGAGAAACTATAAGAGCCATAAGCGGGGCATTCAGCAACGACATCACAAAACTCAGAACGGCAAATTGATAAACCCAGTTAGCAGCAAGCATCCTTTCTTCGGGGATTACAAGCATGTTATTCAAAAACCATACCCCCGCAGTTTGTGCAAGAATAAGGACTATAACGGCGGCTCCTATGTGTAAAATCATACTTGTAGAAAATATTTTTTTCAACACGCTCAGCTCTCCGCTTTTTCCTAATTCTACCGAAATAAATCTTTGCGTTATGTTCATTAGCGTACCGCTCATAAATCCGAAAGTTGCCACGACTCCGGCTACAACATTATTTATTCCGAAATCGGTAACTCCGAGCGTTTGTAAGACGATTCTTGAGGTGAACAATGCGACAAACATCGTTATTATTTGACGAAAATACAAAGCAAGAGTATTTTTCAATATTTTTTTGTTATTTATCGAATTTGAAAACAAATTATTTAACCTTATATAATACTTGTTTTTTTGTGTTTTTTTAAACGATAAAATTCATTTTTTTTTATTTTAAAACGCGCAATATTTTTACAATTAAGTTCAAGTACGCTTTTTAAGCATTCCGGCAAAACTTCTGCACTGCTCCGGTTTACAATAAGAACTGATACAAGATTATTATTATTTACTATCAACGAATACCTCCCGCATTTCTTAACAAATCTTTGGCTACGCTTAAAAAGCCGTTTGTAAATTTATGATAATTTCCGCAAAGCATATTAGAAAAAATCTTTGAACTACGTATTAACCTGTTAGGTATAAGATTTTCGCGGAATGAATAAAATTTAATTTTATCAATAAAAATTTTGCGTTGCTCGTCTGTTAGGTGAAATCTTTTATTGAGCTCTTTAATTGTGATTTCTGCCTTGTTTATTACTATATTATGGTCGCATAAATTATTAATGTTAATTTTTTTTATAAGTTTTTTGTTATTAGTGTCAATTTCTAATCCTAATTGTTGTGATGGATGTATGCGATAGTTTATTGTAATTACATTACTGAAAAACAAACTTTTGTTTAACACTGCTATTGTAGCTAACCAATGGTCGTGCACTAAATCGACAGGAAAAGGTCGCGTTTTTTCGAAAAAAGACTTTTTCACTGCCGATGCGGCGCCTGTAACAACATTTTCTCCGGCAAAGCATCTTAATCCTTTTCCATTTTTCAGCAATTTTTGTTTTTTTTCATTGAAACGGAAGCAAGACCACAACAATTCGTTCAACGGCTTTCCTGTTTCGTCTATTGTCATAGCGTTTGTAAAAGCCATTTCGCAATTCGGATTACTTAAAAACATTTCTTCCAGTATTTTAACTTTATCCGTTAGCCAAACATCGTCTTGGTCGCATAAAATTATAATATCGCCTTCGCAGAGAGCCATGCATTTTTCAAAATTTTTTGTACTACCTAAATTTTTTTCATTAATAATAACTTTTACGGGAAACGGCGCAGTATTGTAAAATCCATTAAGGATATTTACGGTATTGTCGTTAGAACCGTCATCACAAACTATAAGTTCATCAACTTGCCGCGATTGTTTAGTTATGCTGTCAAGTTGTTTTTGCAAAAACTTTTCGCCGTTATATGTCGTCATAGCGACAGATATTTTACTCATAGATAGATTGTTTCCTTAAATGACTTTATTTTTTAATCATAAAAATAGTTTTTTTATAAGTGAGAATGCAAATTTTTTGTATATAATGCGTACAATTTATTATTTTAGTATTAAATTAAACAAGAAGGTGATATTGATGAGAATATTAAGGCAACTTATAGGTGCTATAAGAAAAATAGTTGAATTTTGGACGCCATCGGGAATAGCAGATAGAAAATATAAATGGCAAGGAGCGGGATTTGCAGGGGATGGTAGTGAAAGCGAAGGTGCAAAATCAGCCAAACGTTATTTTCTTGGCTTAAATATTGATGAGCAAGAGCCCGAATTACGAAATATAATAGAATATTTCAAAAATGATGATAATCCAATTACAATGTTTCCCGGTAATTTTACAAAAAAATATCGTATAGATTACGACAAGGCGTGTAAAATGAATTATGTATTTTATGAAAATAAAAAAATGTTTTTTCCAAAGGGATGGAGCACTGCAAGTATTCGTAGATATTATGATGAATTACGTATGGAACAGGACCAAGATTCACCACATAGATATGAACAAAGGATTTTATTGTAAAAAATGGCGATGTTATTGCCGACATTGGCGCAGCAGAAGGGATTTGGGCGCTAAAATATGTAGAAATAGCGAAAAAAATTTACCTGTTTGAGTCTAATCCCGCTTGGATAAAGGCATTGCAAAAAACATTTGAACCTTGGAAAGAAAAAGTTGTGATAGTTAATAAATACATATCGGATGTAAACGATAACACAAATATAACTCTGGATTGTTTTTTTGAAAATAAAATTATAAATTTTGTAAAGGCGGATATCGAAGGCGCAGAAGTGAAATTGGTAAACGGCGGTCAAAAAATACTCGCAAGTCAAAAAGATATAAAATTGCTTTTGGCAACATATCATCTGAAAAATGCTGCGGAAGAATTAAAAGAACGTTTGGAAAAATTAGAATTTACAACGGAATACTCCAAAGGATATATGATTGTTTGGTGGCAAAATGTAGAGAAAGAGACTGCTAATCCATATATAAGACGTGGAGTTATAAGAGCAAAAAAAGTTTAGAAAAAAGCAACAATGAAAAGTTTCATTTTCTTGTTCTTTTTCCCGACAATTCTTCATAAAAGCGCTTCCATTCTTCGCCGAAACTTACATTGTCGGGATATATTCCCAAGTCGTGAAGATGTTCAAATTCAAAGCCGTCGCTCATAATCTTCACAAGAAGTGAACCACCGGTGATGCCTCCCGTAAAGCATGCACATTTTGAAAGAATGAACATTGACGCAAGATATGAAAATGCGATTTCTTTGCGTTCTTTTGGGACAGATAAATCAGACAAAAAAGTTTGCCCTTCAATATCTTTTTGGCAAAATCTTTTTTGCGGTATAGATAAAAGAACATCCCCAAATTTCTCAAAAAACAAATCGTAAATCTCGTTATCTTCAGTTGACAAAAAAATATGACTGCAACCGTATTTCTTCATTATAATTTCCGCTTCCTCAATAATATCTTGCGCGTTTGGTTGAATTGGATGATTAGCCGGTTTCTGCTTTGAAAAATCTGTGCCTCTGCACATTATTCCCAAGACTTTTTTGTCGCCTATAATACTGTTTTGCAAATTTTGTATTTTCATTAGCGTGTTATCATTGAATTTTATGTGTTTTTTATATATGGATTGTAAATTTTTTATATATGTTTCATTTTTATAGTCCCAGTATTTGAGTTGGTATTTGTAATTTGGGAACGAGCTTTTTCTGCTTTTAATAATATTCTTACAATTTGTAATAGCCGACAGTTCGTATTCTGTCGGTTGTATAAACCAATATTCCCACAAGTTTTCCTTGTCTATATTTTCAGGAGAAATGTATTGGCTACTGAAATTTTGTAAATCGACAAGCGGAATATAATTTTTATCTTTTGCATACCTGATGTGTTCTATAACATGAATAATTATCCAAGCAATTCCGGTCCAACCTGCGTTAAATCCGATTATATAAAATTTAGAATTGGGATTTTCATTTCCGTATTTGGTTTTTATTTCTCGGTGTTTAACGGCATAAATAATATCTTCGCAGTTTCTTAAAATTGCTCTGAAAAAAATGTTCGGTTTTTTTATGTATTTTACACATTTTTGCAATATTTTAGAGATGTTTTTTTTTGTTGCCATAGTTTGATTTTCTTTATTCGGTAATTAATTTTTTTACAGCGTCAAAAGCCTGATTTTTATTTCTGTTCTTGAACACATTTTTCAATTTTGAAATATTATTTGCAAAGACTCTGTACATGTAATAAAAAGAGAGCTTTGGCACCCAACCACCCTTACATAAATGAACTGCATACGTTTCTTTTGTAGCAACGTTCGGGTCATTAGGAAAATATTTCGCAGGAAACACAACCATGTTTTTTCCGAAATACTGAACTTGCGGCGTATCATATTTGAAACCGTATTTTTGGGCGATTGAAGAACAAATGTCTGGTCCTATTCCTATTGAAAATTTGTCTCTTAATGTTCCGTCCGGAAGTTTGAAACTATGTTCTTCATACCATTTCAAACAGTCTCCGATAAATTCATTTTTTGCTTTTGCGCCCATGACTGCTATTTGAAATCCGTAAGTATTTGAACTTATTTTAGTTTCTGTTTCCTCTGATAATTCGTTGAATGTTTGGCATACGGTTTCGCTTTGTCTTCGTTTTTTTTTGTTTTCCAGCGAAGTGAAAAAATCATAGTTTAGAAACGCATCAAACCTTTTTCCCACCAAAACATCTGTATCCAAATAAATTCCTCCTTCATTATACAGAGCGTAAAGACGAATATAATCTGACGCAAAAGCATATTTTTTCGCTTCGTATGCCTCTTTTACCCAAGCAACGGAATTTACATCGAATCTATTCTTATCCCACAAGACAAATTCGTAATCCGGCATTATGTCAGTCCATGTTTGCATACACTTTTTTATGTCGTCGGGATATTCTTCACCACTTAACCAGCAGTAATGAATTTTTTTCGGTATCATTTTTCCTCCTTGCATTCTTGCCAAACAGGGCTGTTTTGGACAAATTCATACTCGTCTTTTATTACAGGTGGACGCTTAACTAATTTTCTAACCAAAGTGTTGTTCGTGATAAGTTTGCCCCAAAAAGATTTGCTGCGCCAACCTCCAACAGCACAATGAATTGCGAAAGAATTTTTTGTAAATCCCCATACATTCGATGCTAAAATTGAAGATGGGAAAATTATCATTCCGTGCGCCAAGTTCTGCTCCTCGTTTTTGTAGCGAAAACCATACTTTTGCGCAATAGTTGCACAAATATCGGGGGATATTATTTTATCGGCAAAAGAGCCGTCGGGAAGAATAAAATGTCTGTCTTTATAAAAATTCAAGCAGTCTTTCAGAAATGGGTGCCCTGCAACCGAGCCGAAAATTGCAGATTGCAACGCATACCCCGAAATTCTTTGCATTACAGTTCCGTCATCATAAAGGTCAATAAAATTTTTGTTGCCTATGTAGGGAAAGAATTCTATGGCGGAAAAAAAGTCGTGCTCAAGAAAACCGTCGAAAGATTTTTTTACAATAACATCTGTGTCCAAATAAATTCCACCTTCAGTATAAAGCGCGTGCAGGCGAATGTAATCGGAGGCAAACGCCCATTTTTTTACGTTAACCGCTTCTTTTACAAAATCAGCAGAATTTATGTCAAATCTGTCCATATCCCACAAGATAAATTCGTAATCGGGCATTATATCTTTCCACGTCTGCATACATTTTTTTACTTTGTCGGGAAATTCTTCGCCGCTTAACCAGCAGTAATGAATTTTTTTAGGTATCATTGTTAATTACCTTCCATTGAAAAAATAAGTTTTCGTAATTCAGTTTTCTACTTCTTTTTTAATTCTTTTATAGAGGTGTCGGAACAAAATTTCGTCGTACTTTCTCTTTCCTAATATATATACTAGCAATAAATTCTTGTATCTGTTTATTGTTTTTCGTCCGCCATTGCACCAAGAGCCAACCGAATGATGTATGCAATATGTATCAGAGTTAACATTTATGCGGTTTTTATATGGATCTCTTGGTGAAAAATATTGATACGGATATAAATCAAGGTCATCAAAATGTTGTATCGACGATGTATCCCTTATTTCTTGCTTATAAAGTTTTTGCAAATTTGCTTTCATCATAATAGGAACAGCCAAATTTCTTATATTTCCATTTTCATCATAAAAAGATTTACCATTGTAATATTCCAAGCATTTTTTTATCCAGTTGACGCCTGCTTCTGTGCCGATTACTGCGGCTTCCGGTGTTGAAATATACTCAAATCCCATAAAACTTTTGTTGCTTAAAAGCGGATCAAACGTTTTTAATACTTCGACATCTGTGTCCAAATATATTCCACCGTAATTGTATAAGGCATAAAATCTTATATAATCGGCAGCAAAAGCGTATTTCTTTGCATCGTACGCCTCTTTTACCCAACGAACGGAATTTACATCAAATTTACTCTTATCCCACAGTATAAATTCATAATCAGGCATTTTTTCTTTCCAAGTTGCCATACATTTTTGCAACATTTCGGGAATTTCATCGCCGCTTAACCAGCAATAGTGAATTTTCTTTGGTATCATTTCGATATTTCCTTCCTTCTGCAATGAAAATACTAAATGCCACTCGTCAAATGTGTGAATATGAAAACTATTTTTTTTTCTAAATATCGAAAATACTATATTAAGCAAATCTCTCGTAAGCAAGTATCTAAAATATGTTTTTTAGTTCACAAGCAATATACAACCTTTTTTCGTATTTCGCTTGTTTTCTTTTCAACACACCATTTCCACCCACGGCAAAACGTATTTTTACACATAATTATGAAAGGGAAGACAGTATGCGTAAATTTAATACAACAGGACTTTGCGTGCCTAATTTACATTATATGGCAGATGTCAGTGAGAAAATTGAGCAAATTTCACAATTGGTCGAAAACGGAGGATATTTTTCCATAAATCGCGGCAGACAATACGGAAAAACGACAACGCTTAGGTTGCTCGCAAAACATCTTTCTTCAAAATATACTGTAATCTCTTTAAGTTTTGAAGTTACAAGCGATATAATGTTTGAGTCGGAAACAGGTTTTTGTCAAGGATTTCTTGAAAAATGCGCATACTATTTTACTGAAAGAAAATTGCCGGGAGCAGATGACTGGAAGGATGATTCGGTTGTTACATTTAAATCTCTCGACATCTTTTTGAGTAAAGTTTGCAAAGAAAAAAACTTCGTTCTAATGATAGACGAAGTAGATAAATCGTCAAATAATCTTCTGTTTTTAAAGTTTCTCGGAGTGCTACGAGATAAACACCTTAAAAGAGCGGATAAAGTTGGTGCGACATTTCAATCTGTAATTTTGGCAGGTGTTTACGACATCAAAAACCTGAAAGTAAAGATGGTATCAGCCGGAATACACGAATTAAAAGATGGTGAAAAACGCCTAAACTCGCCTTGGAATATAGCCATAAACTTTACTGTTGATATGTCGTTGAATGTCAAAGAAATAGCGTCAATGCTTACCGAATATGAAAACGACTATAAAACAGGAATGAATATCGAAGAAATTGCACAAGAAATTCGCAAATATACAAGTGGCTATCCTTATCTTGTTTCGCGAATTTGTCAATGCTTAGAAGTAAGTAAAAGCTGGACAGTTGCAGGCGTTCAAGAAGCAGTAAAAATAATTCTTCAAGAAAAAAGCACATTAATTGACGATTTGGGTAAAAATATTGACAGCAACAAAGAACTTGCCGATTTGCTATACGACATAGCAATAAACGGGAATTCTTATGTTTACAATACTGCAGAACCAGCGATGGATTTAGGCATAACATTTGGCTTTTTGCGCAATAAAAATGGACAAGCAGTAATAGATAATTTGATTTTTGAGACTGTTATTTGTTCTTATTTTTCAATAAAAAAACAATTGAAAGGTATTAGCATAAATCGGGTGCTTCCGGAAGATATAATCGAAAACAGCAAGTTTGATATGGAGCTTTGTGTCCAAAAATTTACGGAGCATTACTACGAACTTTTCAAAGAAAGCGGCAAGAACTTCTTAGAAGACGAATGTCGAATGTTATTTTTGACATATATGAAACCCTTGATTAACGGAAAAGGGTTCTATCATATAGAAAGCGAAACTCGTAATGCTCGACGAATGGACGTTGTTGTCGATTATTTTACCGATCAATTTATTGTGGAACTCAAACTCTGGTATGGCGAAGCGGCACACGAAAAAGCATACGACCAACTTTGCGACTATTTAGAAAGCAAAAACAATAATCTGGGCTTTTTACTTACTTTCGATTTTCGCAATAATGAAAATATCGGGAAACCACAATTCAAGTGGGTAGAGTATAAAGGTAAAAAGATTTTTGATTGCATGGTTGGGTATTGAGAATGGTTATAAAAGAACAGAAAAAAGACCATTTACTATTTGGAAATTAGTATTTTACCGCGCAGAATAGCGTTGAAAAAAGGAGCAAAGTGAGCAAAAATATAATAAGAAAAATTCCCGCAATTCTGATAATGATAGTCATTTTCACTCTTTCCTCTTTGCACGGAGACAACGAGTTTTTGAATGCTTTTGAACTTAACGACAAATTAAAACACATTATTGCCTATTTCACTTTGGGAACATTTCTTTGTTTATGGATACCTCGTGAAAAATGGCTTGCAAAACCTCTTTTTTGGGGGGCGTTGGTTGTTATTACAGGTACGGTTTTCGGAATTTTAGACGAATTTCATCAATCTTTTGTTCCGGGGCGTTCGGGGAATGACATCGGGGATATAATAGCAAATTTTATCGGTAGCCTTATTTCGCCTTTTGTGTATTTTGCGGTAATTTATTATCAACGGCGGCGTCATACCGAACATCCTCCAGAACCAACCCCTTAGCAGGTGCGGTTGTTCCTGCAAATTTTCTGTTTTTTTGCGCCAATATTTCGCTCATTGTAATATTTAATTTCCCGCGTGAAATATCAACAAGCGTTCCGACAATAGAGCGTACCATATTGTAAAGAAAGCGATTTGCGGCGATTTTTATGTAGAAAGAATATTCGTCGATTTTTACAATTTCGGCTGAATTTACAGTGCAACGAAAATGGTCGAGTTGATTATTCGACGAGCAAAATGACTCAAATGAATGTGTGCCGATAATGCTTTTCAGTTCGCTTTCCATTTTTTGCAAGTCCATTTTGTAGCCGAAAAATACCGAATTATTAAATGAAAGCGGATTTTTTTTCAGCGATATGTGATAATGATAAATTCGCTCAGTTGCCGAAAATCTTGCGTGAAAATCGTCTGCAACTTTCTGCATATCAAAAACTGCGATAGTTGGCGGTAAAACACTGTTTATTTTGTATGCGAATTTGTCGAAATTTGTAATTTGTAGGGGCGGGGTTTGCCCGCCCAAATGCGTAAATGCGGCATAAATATCAGGGCGGACAGAAGGGCGGGCAGACCCCGCCCCTACGGTGTTATCGTCTATGTTAAAGTGAAAACCTTGATTTTTTGCGTGAACGCCTGCGTCTGTTCTTCCTGCGCCGACAATTTCGACTTTTTGTCCGACAATCTGCGAAATTGCTCTTTGCAATTCCTCTTGAACAGATATTGCGTGCGGCTGAATTTGCCAACCTGCAAAGTTTGTGCCGTCATATTCTGCTCGTGCGAAAATCCGCATTCTATTTTCCGGTTCTGACGATTTGGCGACACATTTCTTTTATTGTTTCTTTGTGTACGTCTGACTTTATTTCGCCGTTTTTTATTTCGCGGTCATATTGTGCGAGCATTTTTATTATTTCAAACAGGTCTTTTTTTGTGTAGAAACTTGCTTGCTCTAGCAATTTTGGCTTTATTACTTGAGGAAACACCGATTTTTGTTGTGCTTCTTTAAGTATTCCGCAGGCGACGGCAATATCGAATGCTGCTTGATTTTTTGCTTTGTAGTCGTGCATCTTAAAATAAGCATTTGCTTTTTCGCGATTTTCGTCGGCAAAGAGGCGAATTTTAAGCAAAACCCAAAATTTTCGATATAATTCCGACAGAAAAGGTATTGCAAACCCGCCGTCTTTTCCTGCTAAATCGTCGAAAGCCTCTACCGCTTCATCGTTCCATTTGCGTAAGCCTATAAATTGCGCTATTTCTTGCGTTGATACTTGTTTGTTATTACCTGTAAGTTCGTAAATATCATCTTCGGTAATTTCCTTTTTTTGGGGGAGCGTCGCGTCGAATTTGCGCAGTTCACCATCTAAAACTCCTAAGTCTGCACCGCTTAGTTTTACGAGCAATTCGGCGTTTTCTTCGCTAATGTACCTGTCGTAATATTCGCGCACTTTTCCGATTATCCATTTTGGGATTTCATAGTCTTTCATTGTCCAAAATTCTGCAAAACTGCCGCTGTGTTTTTTAGTAAGCCCTTTTAGGCTTTCCATCAATTCGCTTGACGAAAGGCAACCTTTGGGTGTTTTTTCTGCGGCTTCTACATTTAGTTCTGCAAAAACGAAGACCTCTTCTGCGCAAAGTAGCATTGTTTTTTCAAAAGTTTCGTAATGATGCTTGTTTGCGAGGACATTTTTGTTCTCGGCGTGGTTCAAAAATAAAATTTTTGTGTCGCCGAACATCGAAGGGGATGCAATTTTCTGAATAAATTCACCGAACGTTATTTCGCCCGTTCCGTCAAAATATTCGCTTGTGGAATTTGGAAACAATTTCTCGCATTTTTCGACAAACGCTCCCTTTACGTTGCGCATTTCAAACTGATTATTGCCCGCAATTACGGTTATTTTCGGAAGAGATTTACTCAAAATTTTCCCCTTAAAGTGAAAAAACGGTTAAAACGGCGTGTTTTCATAAACATATCTTATCCACTGCGAGAAAAATTCCAGATTTTGTGCGCGCCATTGATTTACGGGATTTTTTAAATCAACATTTTGCGGCGCGACAACGTCCGTTCTGCCTTTTGCAACGTCGCGTTCGTATTCTTTTACCAATCTGTTTGCGTCGTATTCAAAATGACCCAAGTGCATAATAAAGCGCTTGTCGGTCGATTCGAATATTAAATATCCCGCCTCTTTTGAGTGAGCGAGTAAGTTTACAACATTTTTGCGCGCCGCTTCTTCCAAATCTTCATCGGCAATTCCTGCGTGTCGGGAGTTGGGACACCAATAAATGTCGTCCATTTCTCCTGTTATCGGGTGTTTTGTGTCAATGTTTCGCGTTTCAAACACTCCGAAAAGTTTGCGTTCATAATTGATTTTCGGTATTCCCACGAACCCTGCAAGCGCCATTCCGCCCCAGCAAATTCCGAGGGTCGAAGCAATATCGGTGCGCGCATAATTCATAATTTGAGAGAGTTCGTTCCAATATTTTACATCCTGATAGGGGAGATGTTCGACGGGAGCGCCGCTTATTATAAGTCCGTCCAGATGTCTGTGCTTTACGGCTTCCTCAAAACTCACGTAGTGTTTTTCCAAATGCGCGTTATCGGACGACGAATAATGGTGATTGTGAAGCTTAATCCACACGGGTTCAATCTGCAAAATGCTTCTGCCGAGCGGAAACAGGAGGTTAAATTCGTAGTTTTCCGCTTCGGGCATAATGTTCAGAATGCCGATACGAAGCGGTCTTATATCCTGTTTGTGGGCGACGGCTTCAGGGACGCAAAGTATTCGCCTTTGCGCCAATGCTTCGCGCGCGTGGTAATCATTAGGTATTATTATGGTCATATTTTTTTCCTTTGTTTTTGCAGATAAAATACTATTTGCCGAACTCTTTTTCTTTACTAAATTTTCATTTTCCGTCGATTTAAATAAAAACTTGGCTTTTCATATATATAAATATAATATTTTTACCTGTAAAATTGCGAAATTTTTGAAAGGTTAAGCGTGAACATACTGATTTTCAACTGGCGCGACATAAAACACCCGCGGGCGGGTGGCGCGGAAGTTCATTTGCACGGCATTTTTGAGCCGATAGCGGCGGCGGGCAACAATGTTTTTGTTGTTTCGTCAAAATTTGACGGCGGTTTGGCGCGCGAAAACGTAAACGGTTTAGAAATTATTCGCGTAGGAACAGAGGCGACATATCCGCTTTTGGTTTGGAAAAATTTCAGAAAGTGGGAAAAAGAATTCGTCCCCGACGTTATTTACGAGGATTTCAACAAACTGCCGCTTTTTACGCCGATTTTAACAAAAAAACCGCGCTTAATTCAAATGCACCATCTTTGGCTGACTTCAATTTTCCGCGAAGCCTCTGTTCCTGCGGCAAGTATCGTGTGGCTCGGCGAACAGACGCTTCGATTTTTTTACAGAAAAGAGCAATTTGCAATCGTAAGCAATTCGGCAAAAAAAGAACTGAAATCATACGGAATAAAAGACGAACAAATCCACGTAATTCACAACGGAAGAAACGACAAATTTTACGTCCCAATTGGAGATAGGGCGAAAGATTTTTCGCCCCTAGATAAACCAGCAAAATGTAGGGGCGAAAAATCTTTCGCCCTAAATGACGCCCCATATCTACTTTATATAGGACGTCTGCAAAAATACAAAGGCGTTTTGGATATTTGCGCCGCCTTTGGAAAAATATCGGCAAAATTTCCCGACTTAACCCTGAAAATTGCAGGAAGCGGACCTTTTCGTCCGAAATTAGAAAAATGGATAAAAAAACGCAAACTCGGCGATAAAATCACCCTCTTGGGATTTATTTCACAAGAAGAAAAACTGCGCCTTTTGCAACACGCTTTTTTGCTTGTTCAGCCGAGCTACAAAGAGGGCTGGGGGCTTACCGTTATCGAAGCAAACGCCTGCGGAGTTCCCGTTGTGGCAAATAACGCACCCGGACTTTGCGACAGCGTTCAAGACGGAAAAACAGGGCTTTTATACAAATTCGGCGATGTAAACGACGCGGCGGCAAAGATAAGCGAACTCTTAGAAACTCCCGAAAAATACGCCGAAATTTCTGCGAATTGTCGAACTTGGGCTGAAAATTTCAAGTGGGAAAACACCTCTGCCGAGACCTTTGAACTCTTAAAAAAAGTGATAAAATGTCAAAGTTGATTTTGCTGAACAAGCCGTATATGGTACTTTCTAAATTCACCGATAACGAGGGGCGAAAAACGCTTGCCGATTTCGTGAAAATCCCCGATATTTATCCTTGTGGTCGGCTTGATTACGATAGCGAGGGGCTTATTTTGCTCACCGATTGCGGCAAATTGCAAAATTATATTTCCTCGCCGAAATTTAAGCAACCTAAAACGTATTGGGCGCAAGTCGAGGGCGAAATTACCGACGAAGCGATTAAAAAATTGAACAAAGGAGTGATTCTTAAAGACGGAATGACTTTGCCCGCCATTGCAAGAAAAATAGAGGAGCCGCCCAATCTTTGGGAGAGAAATCCGCCGATTCGTTTCCGCAAAAATATTCCCGACACTTGGCTTGAACTGACAATCCGCGAGGGCAGAAACCGTCAAGTTCGCCGAATGACTGCGGCGGTTGGTTTTGGGACTTTGCGGCTTATCAGAAAGTCGATTGGGGAGTGGAGTATTGACGGGCTTGGGGTTGGAGAGTGGCGGGAGGTTAAAGTTTGATTATCTCGGTTTCTCCCGCCACTATCACATTATAATAAAAACACCCGTAAAAACGGAAGTCCATTCGTTTCTATTCGCCACCTTGCCAAGAAGAACTTTGAAGCAATTCCCATCGTGCGTTATTTATAGCATAGCCCATAGATACAGTAATCGTGCGTGGAGTAGTGCTACGGTCTTGCTTAAAGTTAATTATATTCCAGCCATTTTTGAGGTTGAGTGTAAAATCTTTGGTTATTTCACTTGAAGTTGTTTTACCTGTGGCTGTTATAGAGACATTTCTGTCAACGAACATATACAGTTCAAAATGAAAATCAATTCCTCTGAAAAATTCCATAGCGCCTTCCGCGTCAGGATACAGCATAGCCGCTCTTGTTTCCTGATTACTGACGACAATATTCTCATAATCGCTTTCAAAGAAAATGAAACCATGATCTTCCTCATAGAAGAAATCTAAAATGTTCCTTAACCTCGAAATGTTAGGGGTGCCGATACTAAAATTCAATTGTCCGTTCTCAATAGCTCCGCTACCGCCGATGTCATCAAAATAATAAAGACACACGCCATTAACAGCGCGGTTCCCAGCAAATTCAGTCCACACACTATTGTCCATAAACTCTCTTATCCATACCTGTCCACTTAGATTTAATGTTTGTATTCCTGAAAATACACCATCGCCCCCGCCGCCATTGTCGTTGCCACTGTTTCCATTACCGCTATCCGAACATCCCGCCCAGAACACCATACCAACCACTACCGCCAAAATCCCAAATAACCGTTTTGTTTGCATTCCCATAATGCAACCCTCCTAATAAAAATTGTTAAAAAATTAAACAGAAACAGCAAGGGCTGTCCTGCCACAATCATAGATTGTTTGCGATAACATATGAATTCACTTGTATCTTAATAAAAAAAGAGGCAAGATAGGCAGAACAACCCATAAGGGAGTTCTAACTCTTTTTTTACTAAGAAAAAACAAAGAACACAAATGAAAAGTCGGGTATTATTCCGACAAATCATATGTTATCGCAAGTGAAAAATAGTATTTGCCTATGGTGAAGTTGGGAAGTTTTTGTTTTTTGGGGAAGATTTTTTTTGTTTTTTAGAATTATTTCTTTTGGCAAAACGTATTTTTCTCCTTAAAAAACAGGGAGAACAACCGTGGAAAATAAAGAATTATCTGTAAATAACTCGCAATTTATTATATACGAAAACGACGGCGCGGCAAAATTAGACGTCCGTTTTTGTAAAGACGATGTTTGGCTTACTCAGCAGCAAATAGCGGAATTATTTGACTGTTCAAGAACGAATATTGTTGAGCATATAGGTAATATTTACAAAGAAGAAGAATTATCGGATATGGCAACCTGTCGGAATTTCCGACAAGTTCAAATTGAAGGCAGAAGAGAAGTTGCAAGAGAATTGCCGCACTATAATCTCGATATGATAATCTCTTTGGGCTACCGAATAAACTCGAAAATCGCCACTCAATTCAGAATTTGGGCGACAAAACGGCTTCACGAATATATACAGAAAGGGTTTGTTGTCGATAAAGAACGATTGAAAAATCCTGATACGCCGTTTGATTATTTCGAAGAATTAGAACAAATTATTCAGGATATTCGCACTTCGGAACGCCGATTTTACCTCAAAATTACGGATATTTATGCGACCTCTGTCGATTATGATAAAAATGCAAATATTACCAAGAATTTCTTTGCTACTGTGCAAAATAAACTTCATTGGGCTACATCGGGGCAAACCGCGGCAGAAATAATTTACGGGCGGGCGGACAGCGACAAAGACAATATGGGACTTACATCGTGGCGTGGACAGAGAATACGAAAATCAGATGTTGCGGTTGCTAAAAATTATCTTGAAAAACAGGAATTGCAAGCATTAAACGACTTGGTTGAACAATATTTGGTTTTTGCTCAAACGCAGGCAAGGGCAAGAATTCCGATGACTATGCAAAAATGGATTGAAAAACTAAACGGTTTTTTAACATTAAACGACAGAGAAATTTTAGAACACGCGGGAAACATTTCTGCTAAACTTGCCAAAGAACACGCCGAGGCGGAATACGAAATTTTCAGAATTAAACAAGCGCAAATCCCATATAATACAGATTTTGAAGAATTTGCAGGGTTATTGGAAGCGGCAAAACGTATTTTATAACAGTATTATTATATACCATAATCAAAAAAGGAGAAAAAAATGAAACTTTTTACATTATTGATACTTGCATTGACGGCAACTTCGGTTTTTGCGGGGGATATTCAGCTTCCGCAGCCTAATCGCGCGGGTGGAATGCCGCTTATGGAGGCGCTTAACAATCGCAGGAGCGCTCGCGAATTCTCGCCTGAGAATATTTCGCAGCAAAAACTCAGCGATTTGCTTTGGGCTATGTGGGGAATAAGCCGCGAAGACGGCAGAAGAACTGCGCCGACAGCCCGAAACGATATGGCTATCGAGCTCTATGTTATGAAAAACACGGGGATTTTCAGATACAACGCTCAAGAAAATATCTTGACCCTTGTATTGGAAGGAGACCACCGAGACAACGCAGGAACTCACGGCTGGGTCAGAGGCGCGCCGCTCAATATTTTTATCGTGCATAATTTGAACAAAATGAGAGTAGCGGAAGAAATCAGAGTCGGCGTTGCAAATATGGACGCGGGCTTTGTGGCTCAAAACGCATACCTTTTTTGCGCTTCCGCAGGCTTAAACACAGTTGTAAGAATGATGATTCCGAGAGACGAAATAAGAGCGCTTATGGGCTGGGACGAAAATATGTACCCGTCATTGGCGATGACCGTCGGATACCCTGTCGGCGGACCGCAGGTAGCAGCGCCAATAGTCGAAAAAGCCGCTCCGACAGTCGAAGAAACGCCGCCCGCTGAGCCGTCCCGTCGTCGCGGCAGATAAAGATAATATGAAATACGACATAATCTACGCCACTTTCGGCGAGGTTTTTCTTAAAGGGAAAAACAAAATGGCGTTTGTAAAGCAGATTGTTAAGACATTTGCCGTGAAAACTGCCGATTTTCCGACGATTACTTACAGTTATACGGACGACCATTTGCTTATTGAACTCAACGGTGCTGATTGGCAAATGGTCGCTCAAAAACTAGATAAAATCGTCGGGATACATTCTTATTCTTTGGGAAAAAACTGCAAAAGCGAAATCGAAGATATTTGCAAAACCGCGTTGGAACTTGTAAAAGCAGACGTGAGCCCTAACGAAAAAATTAAATTTGAAACCAAGCGAAGCGATAAGACCTTTGCTATGAAAAGCCCTGACGTGTCTAAGTTTGTCGCGGATTTCGTCGGCAAAAACAGCGAGGTTTTGTTTAATATTCCAAATCCCGACAAAACTGTTCTGATAACAATAAGACCGCGTTATACTATAATTTCGGCGAAAAAAATTATGGGACTCGGCGGACTTCCCGCAGGAATTAACGGACGGGCGTTATGCTTGCTTTCGGGCGGAATTGACTCTCCCGTCGCGGCATTTTTGCTTATGAAACGCGGTCTGATTGTCGATTGCCTGCATTTTGAGTCGCCGCCGCATACGTCTGTTAGGGCAAAGCAAAAGGTTTTGGATATTGTCGAGAAATTGGCGCATTTTATGCCGAACGGGCGCGTAAATTTGTATTTTGTGCCGTTTACCAAGCTTCAAAAAGAGATTTTTGCAAACGTTCCGCAAAACTACGGAATGACGGTTATGCGCAGAATGATGCTCAGGATTGCCGACAAACTTGCGCGCCTCCACAAGGTTGCACTGATTGCCACGGGCGAGAGTATCGGACAGGTCGCAAGCCAAACTCCGCACAGCATAAACACCATAAACGCCGTTACCAATATGCCTGTTTTGCGCCCGCTTGCTTGTATGGATAAGCAGGAAATCACCGAAATCGCGCAAAAAATCAAGACATTCGATATTTCGATACGTCCTTACGAAGACTGTTGCACGCTTTTCGTGCCGCCCAACCCCGCAACCGCGCCGAATGTAGAGAAAGCCGAAAGATTTGAAAACCCCGAAGAGCCGAGCCGCGCGTGGAATTGGCAGGAATTAGTTAACGAATGCGTGGAAAAAACGGAGAAAATCAGAGTTTTGGCGGGAAATCCCGTTGTTTTGGATAAAGAGACTAATGATGAAATTTGTAAATTATTCGACTGAATTATGAAATAGAAGATAAAAAATTGCAACATTTGATACGGGTTTGCAAAAATTGGTTGCTAAAATAATCTGAATTTCCCACAAAAAACCACCAAACCACCACAGTGCTTCAAAACAAATAGTATTTTATCGTAAAAAAGGAGCGAATTATGGAAAAAAACATTGTTCGGGAGCGAAAAAACTTGCAAAACAAACCGTATTTATCCAATACGCTTATTGGAATGGTACCGAAAACCACAAACGAAAAACGTTTGAAAGCGTCTTTGCGGTCAGACGAATTCGGTAATTTACTTATTCCGAAAAACATTTGGACAAGCATAATCAAAAATAACGGCAAATCCGTGGAGATATTCGCCGACAATGTTTTTATATCCATAAAAAGAGAAGTAAACGTTAATCCGTTGGAAAGAAAGAAAAAACTCAAAGGTGAAAAATACCTTGAAGATTTTTACAAAAAAAACATATCCGAAATATGGAACGATTTTGAAAACGGCAAGATAAGATTGAACTCGGAAGAAGTCGATTGGGGAAAACCCGTCGGAAACGAAGTATGGTAATAAATCAGGGCGATATCATCATATTGAATTTTGACCCGCAAAGCGGGCACGAGCAGAGCGGCGTTCGTCCTGCGCTTGTTGTAAGCAATAAAATATTAAGTAAATCAAACGGTATGGCGATGGTTTGTCCGATAACAAATACGGATAGAATTTCGCCTTTTCGTATTCCGTTGGATTGGCGAACAAAAACAAAAGGTTTTATTCAATGCGACCAAGCGCGAATTCTTGATGTGTTTTCGCGAAATCCCAAGTTTGTGGAAAAATCACCCAAAGATATTATAAATAAATCTATTGATATTATTTCAATGTTTATCGAGAAAGAGTAAATTTTCTACATATTTCCACCAAAACCACACAAAAGCCCCCACCTCGTCGCCACCCAAATAGTATTTTTCTCTCTGTTCTTTGATACAAAAAAATGAATTTTTCATTTTCTCAACCTCGAATATAGCCAATATTCAATCTACGAGAAAATGAGAGAGAGCGTGTCTTTGTTGGCACACTCTTTTCTCGTGGTTTTCGGTAGATAGGGTTTT
>WRAZ01000006.1 GCA_009779925.1 Chitinivibrionia bacterium | reverse complement strand
GTTTTGAACTGGTTTTCGCTTGTTCCCGATACGGATAAATATATCAGCGTTATGACTATAGGCGAAATAGTGCGCGGAATTGAAAAACTTTCCGACGCAACAAAACAAAGAAAACTTTCGATTTGGCTAAATAATATCATATACGACGGTTTTAGCGGCAGAATAGTAAATTTTGACATTGACGTTATGACGGTTTGGGGAAAATTACAGGCAAAACTTCCGCGCACATTGCCGATACAGGACTCTTTAATTGCCGCTGCCGCACTTACTCGCAATATGACAATCGCAACTCGCAATGTTAAAGATTTTGAAGGTATTCCCAACCTGAAAATTTTCAACCCTTGGAAAGATTAAAAGGAGAAAAATATGCCTGTAATCAAAGCGCAGAATTTGGTCAAGGACTATGCTTTAGATAAGCACGTGGTGCACGCCTTGCGCGGGGTGGATTTGGAATTTGAAAGCGGGGAATTTGCCGCTATTGCGGGACCGTCGGGGAGCGGGAAGTCCACTTTTTTGCATTTGGCGGGGTGTTTGGATACCATAACGAGCGGCGAAATGATAATCGACGACATTAATACGGGGAAAATGTCGAAAAAGCAGTTGGCGTTGCTTCGGCGAAACAAAATCGGCTTTATTTTTCAGGCGTATAATCTTATTCCCGTGCTGTCGGTCGAAGAAAACATTTCGTTTCCGCTGACTTTATTGGGGGTCGATAAAAAGGAAATTAAGAGCAGAACAACGAAAGTTTTGGAAGATGTCGGGCTTGCGGATATGGCAAAACGCCGCCCAAAAGAAATGTCGGGCGGACAGCAACAGCGAGTTGCAATTGCCCGTGCGCTCATCAAAAAACCCGCGCTTATTTTGGCGGACGAGCCCACTGCGAACTTGGATTCCACTATCGGACAGGAAATTCTTGAATTGATGGTTTCGCTCAACAAATCCGAGGGAACAACCTTTGTTTTTTCGACGCACGACTCTATGGTTATGGATTATGCGCGGCGACTGATAAAAATTCGCGACGGAAAAATCGAAGCCGACGAAACGAAATGAGACAGCTATGAGTTTGCTAAATATATTGGAAAATAATTCCGCGTTTATCAAGATTGCATTGCGTAATCTTGCCCGCCACAAGGTAAAAACCGGTCTTACGTCGGCGGCGATAATGGTCAGCGTGGCAATGTTTGTTTTTCTGAGCAGTTGGCTAAGCGCAATATCCGTGGAATCGCGCAGAAACATAGTAAATTACGATATGTCCGCCGCAAAATTGCAAACAAAAATGTATTTTGAACGCCGCGACGAGCGCCCGAGCTACGAAAACTTTACGGATTGGCAACGTTTCAGCGCCGCGCTCTACGCAGAGGGCTTTTATTCTGCGCCGCGTTTTGTGTTTTCGGGAATGATACACTCAAATTTCGGGTCTGCGCCAATGCTCGTAAACGCGATTGATGTTGAAGCGGAAGCGCGCATTTTGCACTATATGAATTTTGTGGATTTCGGAAGAATGCCCGAAAGCGGCAGTTTTGAAATTGCGGTCGGCACAATGGCGGCAGGGAGATTACGGGTCGGAATTCCCACGCGCCCGCGCCGCTCGGAGCTCGAAGAATTGATAGCGCAGTCGGCGACAAACGAGGCGGACAAAACCTTTATACGCTCGCTTTACGAAGAAGAAAGAAGCGTAAACATGGAGTTTTTTGCGGCTTCCGAAAGGCAAATTGTAGGCAACGAACGCGTATTTTTGAGACGAAATATTTCGCGCGAAGACATCGACCGTCTTTGGAATATGATTGCCCAAACCGACCGAAACAACGTGCGCATAAACGCGGTAATTGACATTCGAGCACTGCCCGAAATGATACGCCGACACCTCTGGGAGGGCGAACTTATGCCTGCTCTTCGCGAAAAAGATATATCAAAAATTGAAGCCGCATACGAATTTGAAGAGGCATTAAACGCCTTTATCCTTAAAGAAGAATTGGACGAGTATCAAAAAAACGAGGCGCTTACAATAATGATACGCTCCGGATTTCGCGGTGCCGTGCGCCACGTAAACCAACTGATTGACGCGGTTGTCGTGGGTGTAATAAACAGTCCCGACCCCGTGCCCAACGGCAATATCGCCTACATTCCTTTGGACGTTCTGCAAGACGAAGCGGGAATGATGCTCGACGGCGCAATAACCGAACTTTTGATACGAAAAAAAGGCGTTGCATACACGCAACTTCCAAATGCCGACGAAAGCGCCGCCGCAATTACCACAGCGCTAAAACGCGGATTGGCAGAACCGCTTCCCGACCATTTGGGCGTGTTTTTCTGGAAAGAATATATGTCGGAATACCTTGCATTTGAGGCGTTGGAAATGAATGCAACCAAAGCGCTTTCGTTTTTGTTGCTTTTTTTGGCGTGCCTCGTAATTTCCAACACAATTTTGCTCGCCGTCCTCGAAAGAACAAAGGAAATCGGAATGACGCGTTCAATGGGAATGACCGACGGGCAAGTGATAGCCGTTTATATGATTGAAGCGGGATTTTTGGGCTTACTCGGCTCTGCGCTCGGAATAATTCTTGGTTGCGCCATAAATTATCCGATGGTAAAATACGGCTTAGACATAAGCGCAATGGCGGAAACCTTAGGCGGCGGCATTGGTTTCAGAGTAAGCACCGTTTTGCGAAGCGGCTGGGATATTCCCGTACTTTTTCAAGCAGGTATCGGAGCAACAATCCTCGCGGCGCTTATGGCATATTTCCCAACCAAACGCGCGCTTAAAATGTCAATTACCGATAGCTTGAGGTTTGAGTGATAAGCGGCAAGCTTATCGAAAAAGTCGGCGATAAACGATATACCTATTACGTGCTGAAAAGATAATTTCAAAAAGGAGAAATTTTCAATATGACAACCACAGCGCAACAAAAACAGGGCGGCGGCACGGCGACACTTGCAAAAATCGCCTACCGCAACATCTGGCGAAACCCGCGGCGCACGGCTTTTTGCTTTGCGGCGGTCGGAATAGCGGTGTTTTTTATTACCGTATATTCGGGATATATCGGCGGAATGCTCGGCAGTATGACAAAATTGGTGCAGGTTTTTGAACTCGGACACGTGCAAGTGGTATCGCAGGAATTTGAGGCTGACCAAGAGTTTTTACCCGTCCAATATCCCGTAGCAAACGGCAGAAATTGGCGGGAATTGGCGGACGAAATAAAGCAAATTTCGGGTGTCCGCGCCGTTTTTCCGCGCATAAACACTATGGCGACCCTGCAAGAAAGCACCGTAAAACACGCAGTTCTCTGGGGACTTAACATAGAAGACGAAACTGCGGCAAACAACTTTAATTTAACCAATCGTAGCAACGGGCTTATAGAAGGGCGCTTCCCAAAACACGGCGCAAACGAAGCCGCGGTCGGGCACATTTTTGCACAACGCTCAGGGCTTACAATAGGCGACAGAATTCCGCTTATGACGGTATCGGCGCAGTTTTCAAACCGTATTTGGAGCCCCGTTATTACAGGAATTTACGACTTCGATTTTTTCCGCTTTGACGAGCGTTTTATAATCGTGGATTTTGAACGGCTTCAGCGGCTTCTTTCTATGGGAGACGGAACGCAACAACTAATAATTTTTGCGGACGACGAAAAACTAAGCGCACAAATCGCTGCCAAAGTCAAAGAAATCGTCGGCGAAGAAAACATCGCTACACAGTGGCGCGAAAACTACTGGGTCGCAGTAATGGAAGCAATGCGCCCGATGTATGTCGTAATATTTTTGGTGTTTTTAATCGTCGCAAGTTTTTTAATAGTAAACACGGTAGTAATGATAGTCCACGAGCGAATAAAAGAAATAGGAATGATGGGTTGCCTCGGTATGACGCGGCACGAAATCGTCACGGTTTTCTTTTTCGAGTCGCTTTTTATGGCGGCTTTGGGAGCGCTAATCGGAGTAATTTTCGGCGGAATTTTGACGGCGATAGGAGCGCATTTTCCGCTTCGCATAGGCGATATGCTGGGCAACCAATTCAGCGAAATGCCGCTTGCCAACGTAATTTTCTTGGAATTCAACGTATGGAATTTGGTGCAGGCGTGGATTATGGGCGTAGTAGTAGCCTCGCTTTTTACGCTAATTCCATCGCTGAAAAGCGCCTTTGTAGAGCCCGTCGAGGCGCTGAGGAGATAATTTCGGCTCCGCTCAATCACCGAATGAAAAACAGAAGATTTTAACAGAAGAAAAGGAGAAACATTATGAACAAAAAAATCACAGCGGCTTTGGTACTGCTGATTGCGGGAACGGCTTTCACACTTTTCGCCGCAAAAACGCCGACCGCGCAGGAACTGCTTGCCCGCGTGGACAAAAACGAAATTTTCACGACTATCCAATACGAAGCGGAAATGATAATCGAGCATAACAACCGCCGATTTGTCAAAACGATGAACGCTTGGGCGCGCGAAAATTCCGACAGTTTTATTGAATTTACAAATCCCGAAGACGCAGAAACACGATATTTGCGGCGCGGCGGACGGCTTTTTGTGTATTCTCCCGACAATGAGGGGGTAATGCTTATATCGGGACACATGCTGCGCGAATCGATGATGGGCTCCGATATGTCTTACGAAGACGCGATAAACAACGAACCGCTCTCCGAAAGATACACTGCGGAAATAGTCGGCTCGCAAACTTTGCAAGACAAAGATACCTGGATATTGGAACTTAAAGCGAAACGTCGCACCGAAAGTTATCCGAAACGCAGATTGTTTATAGACAAGGAAAACGGCGACCTGCTTCGAAGCGAACTTTTTGCACTTTCGGGCGCAATGCTCAAAGAACAAAACCTCATAAGAGTGGAAGTTATAGGCGGACGACGTTTCCCCGTAGAAGTCGAAGTGCGGGATTTGCTGAGACGAAACAGCAGAACGATATTCGTAATGCGAAACGTAATTCTCGACAAACCAATCCCCGACGCCGTGTTCAGTATGAGAAATTTGGAGCGATAGTTTATGAGAAATTTTTGCACATTCTTGTTTCTGCGTAAGGGCGGGTTTCAAACCCGCCCCTACATAAATTTTGCGAAATTTTGCGCATTTTTAATATTGGCAATTACCTTTTTCGGCGGCAATGCTTTCGCCCAAAGAGACGGGCTAACATTTTCGGGGATTTTCGAGTCGTCCGTAGCGACAAATGTCGGCGCGGGCGAAGCGGCAAATCTGTCTTACGGTCTCGAAGAATACGCCAATATACGAATGCAGGCGCGCGTAGGAGAAAACGGCACATTTTTCGGCGCGGTTAATCTTATCGCCGCCTCGGGAGATTACGCTATCACAATGATTTCACAGGCGGAACACGTTAAATTCGGCGGTATTCACACAGGAAAATACTACGCCGCGCTTATCGAACTCGAACGCCTGTTTTTCAGAATAAGAGGCGAAAACGTAAATTTCGACGGCGGAATTATGCGCATACCTTTAGGCTTTAGCAACGTTTGGGGGTCGTCGGACTTTCTAAATCCTAAAAATCCACTTAAACCCAACGCTCGCCCGCGCGCAGTTTTGGGCAACAGTCTATCGTGGTTTCCCGTTCACGGCTTTAAGTTGCAGGGTTTCGGCATTACAGGTCGCGACCCGTTGGACGCAAACAGCGGAATTGCAGGTATCGCCGCCGACAAACATTGGGACAAATTAAGCGCGCAATTACTATACTCGTTCGAGTATTCCGACGAATTTCCCTCAACCGCTTCAAACCCTTGGACTCACCGCACGGGTTTATCGCTAAAAGCCGATTTGGAACTGGGACTTATACTTGATATGCTCTACACCCACAACAAAGAATTAGAAAACAAGGCGGACGGATTATCGCTAAGCACAGGTTTTGACTACTCATTTTTCAGCGGAAACTTAATTTTTCTCGCAGAATATTTGTATAACGGCTTAGCTTCATCGACATCGCTTGCAGGCGGCGGAAATTTTTCCAACCGAAACTACCTTTACACGGGTTTTACATACCGTTTCAGCAACTTCACCAACGCGGGTTTGGCTCTGCTTTCGGGGCTTGACGACGCGTCATTCGTTTCGCTTCTAACGTTCAATCATCAAATTTCGCAGGCAATATCACTGAGTGTTGCGGCAAATGTTCCGATGGACAGAAACCTCTTTAACAACGACGGAAACCACGGCGAATTCGGTCCTCGCCCGTCCGGAATGAGCGCAGGAAGCCATTTTTATATGGAGAC
Source organism: Chitinivibrionia bacterium (assembly GCA_009779925.1). Lineage (NCBI taxonomy): Bacteria > Pseudomonadati > Fibrobacterota > Chitinivibrionia > Chitinivibrionia bacterium. Next base: position 73,746 of record WRAZ01000006.1, on the reverse strand, counting down.
GAAGTTGAGAATGCGGTTTTGAGGATTAACCAATCCCCGAAACCCGCAAAATCCGCCTTCCACAGGAACTTACAAGCGTTTCTTTGTTGCCGAAAATTAGGCATTTTTGTTTGGCGCGGGTGATTGCGGTGTATAAAAGTTCGCGGGTGAAAAGTTCTTCCTCTTGCTTTTTATCGGGATATACTACTGCGACTTTATCGTATTCCGAGCCTTGCGATTTGTGTATTGTTATGGCAAAGGCGGGCTCGTGTTTTGGTAAAGTCAGGGCGGGAATTGCGCCCTCTTTGTTTTCAAAATACGCCAAATTACTTTTTTCATCCTTAATGCCGACGTCTCCGTTAAAAAGATTTTGTTGATAATCATTTTCCGTAATTATTATAGGAATATATTTCGCGTTTTTCTTCTTTGCCGAGCCGCATAATATTTCGTTTATTTTAACGCAACCGTTTCTACCGCTTTTGGTTGCGCACAAAATCTGAAATGTTCGCAAAAAATTTAATGCGGTTTTTTCGTCTTTGGCGTTAAACAAGTCGTTATACCAATCGTTGTTAAGGTCTAATTTTTCTAAAAATTCGACGTTTTCATTGCCAAAATCTTTTACTTCGCCGCTCAATATTTGCTTGCTTAAATCGGCAATCCCCAAAGCGTTTTGGGCTCTGTAATTCTTCGTTTTTTCTTCGTAAGGGCAGGTTTCAAACTTGCCATTAGGTATTTCGTCGCTGTATTCCCGCTCAAGTTTTCCGCAAATATCGGCAAAAACCGAGCCTGCTTCTACGGAAGCCAATTGATTTTTATCGCCAAGCAAATACAAATCGCAAGTATCGCCGACTGCCTCCAGCAATTTCGCCATCATCTGCAAATCTATCATCGAACATTCGTCTATTGCGATTATGTCGGCTTCAAGCGGATTTTCTTTTGTATGACTGAAATTTACCGACAGCGGAATATAGCCGAGAAGTCGGTGCAATGTTTTTGCTTGCGCTTCTATGCCTTGTAAAGCCAAACTTTCTTTCATTCTCAGCGCGGCTTTTCCCGTTGGGGCGGCTAAAAGTATTTTTTCGTTTAATCTGTCTTTGAGAATATTTGCCAAAGACGTTGTTTTTCCCGTTCCCGGACCGCCTGTTATTACGTGCAATTTTTTGTTTTCGAGCAAGATTTTAATTTTGTCCAATATCCTTTTTTGATACTCGAAATACCGCTGAATATACAATCTTTCTCCGTCTAAAATTAAAGGGCGGACTTGATTTTGCGCGCCGATTGCTTCCGATTTCTCTTTTTCCAACTCTTCTTTTTCTGCGGCGCTCAGTTCAAAGCATATACTGCCTTTTTCGAGCTGTTCCAATACTTTTTCGGCGTATTTTTTTACGGTTTCGGATACGTTATATTGCTTTTTTAAGTATTCGAGCAAAAATTCTCTGAGATTATTCATTTATACCTCTCCTTTTAACGATTTATCAAGCAAATCTATGGAGTTTGCGATTTTTTTTCCGTCGGCGAAATAAATTCCGTCGGCGTTTTTTTCGTTCACGCCTCTTATGAAAATATAATAAACGCCGCCGAAATTTTGAGCGAAATCGAAGTCCGATTTTGTTTTTTCGAGCCATCTTTTTAGTGCGACTGCGTAAATGTAATACTGCAAATGATAGCCGTGGCTCAACATTTCGGCGTTCACGTTTTCCTCGGAAAAGTCGCCGTTCATAGCGTTCGATTTCCAGTCGAGGATGTAATATTTGCCGTCCGCGCCCAAGAAAATCAGGTCGATTGCGCCGCTGATATATTTGTCGGGCAGCTCTCTTGGAACGACGAAATTGATTTTTCCTTTCGCAATCTCTTCCTGTATTTTTTTTAGGTCGATTTTTTGGCAATCCATAAGAAAACTAAGCTCTGCGATTTTGTGTTCCACATCCTTTAATTTTCCTGCGGCGCTATGCGGTAAGGTTTTATCCAAAGCCGCGCTTACCCAAGCTTTAACTTCTGCAATATTTTCGTTTTCGTTGCCGTCTTTTTCTTCAAATTCGGGGAAATCCCCCAGTTTTTCTTTTACGGTTTTTTGGATTTCGTCGTTCTTCGCCTTAAAATCAATATTTTCAAAAATATCGTGCAAAAGCGTTCCCATTCTTGCTCCCGCGGGAATTTTCGGCTTTTCGTTTTTGGGGTCGGAGCGATATTCTATAGGCGATAAATTTTTTGTAATTTTAGAAAAACTTGTTCTCGTCCAAGTCGGTTTTGCCCTATCTTTTATTTTGTCAAATTTTTCCGATTTTCTTTCAAAATTCTCTATTTTTGTATTTTTTTTATTGTAAAATTCGCCCATTTCTTCGAGGACATTTTCCAAATCCTCGATTTTAACATTATCGCTTTGCCACGAAAAACCGTCAAAAATCTCTCGGCAAACAGACGACGCGCCTATTTGCTTTGAAATAACCCTGTCTTTAGTTCTTTTGGGCGGACTAAAACACAGATACAGCCTATATTTTGCTCTTGTTAAGGCAACGTACAAAAGGCGGGCGGTCTCCTCATTTTCCTCTTTATTGCTCAAAGTTCCCATAATATTGTCTTTGTCTTCCGCGAAAAACGCTATGTTTTTTTCACTGCCTTCGTTATACTCGTAAGCGCTCGGAAACTCGTGTTTTCTTGGGCTTCTGCCTATTTCGGGAACAAAAACAACGTCAAATTCCAAGCCTTTTGACTTATGAATTGTCATAATTTTGAGAGCGTCGTCGTCGCTTTCCAATTTTTCTTCGATTGCCTCGTTTTTTTGATATTCTTTAAGAAGCGCGGCAAAACGGTTGTTTATTTTTTCGGGAATTTTTCCGAATTTAATTTCTTCTTCATTCAAAATTTCCAATATTTGGCGAATATTTGTAATTTCGCGCTCTCCTGTGATTTGCGCGGCAATATTTCCCCACAATTTTCTGTTTTCCATAAAAAAATCTACGGCGCTCATAACTCCGAATTTTTCCCATTTTGCTTTTGCCTCAAAAATTTCGCTCGCCCATTCGTTGAATATTTCGTCCCCTTTTTTGCCTTGTATATCGGAAGGCTCAAACCCGCAAAATTTATGCAAAAGCAAAGCTCTTATATACCTTATATTATTGTTGCCGCAAATCGTGTTTAACAAAATCCTCAAAAATTTTGCCGCGCCGCTTTCAAAAACCGAACCGCCTTTAACTATTGCATAAACGCCTTTTTTGACCAAGGCGTTTTTGTATGTAAGGCAATCTTCGTTTGTATCCAACAGAATCGCAATGTTTTTTGGCTCAAATTTGCCTGTGCTCAGCAATCGGCAGACTTCCGAAACGACCGCTTTTTGCGCTTTTTGCTCAAACACGGGTTTGTTTTCGTTGTCGCCGCCCTTCCAAATTACAAAAGGCGGGCGCTTTTCGTCTATTTCTTGGAGCGGATTAAGCTCTGTTTTGCCGCATCTTACTTCCGTATAGTCAATATCTTCGCCCATTTTTGACCTGAAAATTTCTTTGTCGAAGCAATTCCGATAAGCAAAAAACTGCCTTAAACCCTCCAATAAAGTCTGTTCCGTGCGAAAATTTATGTTCATCGAAAACCGATTTTCTTCTCCCGCGCAGTCTTTGGCGTTTTTGTAGGCGACAATATCGCCGCCTCTAAACCTGTAAATCGCCTGTTTCGGGTCGCCAATCATAAAAAACGGCTTGTCTTCAAACAGATAATCGAAAATCCGAAACTGCATTTTATCCGTGTCCTGAAACTCGTCCACAAATATTGCCTCGTATCTGTTTCTTATGGCGTTTTGCAGTTTTTTGCCGTTTGCCATATCGTTTATTACCGCTTTTTCGCAGTCTTTTATCATATCGTCGTAATCCATAATTTTCATTTTTTTCTTTTCGGCTTCCGCTCTTTGCGAGGCTTCTTTCGCCAAGTTTTTCGCTATGGCGTATTTCAGTTTTCTTGCGGCGTTTTTCTTGTCTTTTTCGTCGGCGTTTTTGTATTCCGTCAAAGATTGTTCGTATTCTTCGCCGTCAATTTTCGCGTGCGGATGTTTCAGAATTAAATTTACAACATTTAATAAATTTCGCGGACTAAGTTCAATATCCACGTCTAAATCTTGGATGTTTTCTCGCCAAAAATCCGCGACAATCCTGTTTCTTATGCTGTTTGTATCGGTAATCAGTTCTCTTTTTTCAAAGTTTTTTGTCTCGTATGGGAATTCGCTCAGCAGTTTATTGCAAAATCCGTGAATAGTAAAAACGGGCATTTCGTCTATGCGGGTAAGCGCGTCCAATAAATTCACTTCTTTTTCTTGCGCGTTTTTTTGAATTTCGCCGTCTTTTGTAAATTTTGCGCTTTTTACAATCTCGATTAAGTCTTTTTCTTTGTCGCCGTCGCCGCCGTCTTCTTTCCATATTTTATACGCTTTTTTAATTCTTTCGGCGGTATTTTTCTTGAGTTCCGCGGTCGCCGCTTCGGTAAAAGTTATCAGGACTATTTTTTCAATCGTCAAATTCTTTTCCAAAAGCAAACGCAGAACAATCAACCCGATATTATAGGTTTTCCCCGTCCCGGCACTCGCTTCAATCAGGACTTTTTTGTTCAACGGTAATTCTCTGACGTTAAAGAGGTTCATTTTTTTATCCTTGTTTTGGAAGGGAAAATACGTAAATTTTCTGCCGCTGATATCATTAGCGGCTAGTACCTGCTGTTTTCAGTGGTAATCCGTTAATTCTACATTTTCTGCATTGTTGTCAATCCATACAAAGCAAATTCTGTATTGTTCGTTTACGCGAATACTCCATTGTCCTTTACGATTGCCTGACAACTGTTCAAGGTGATTTGAGGGCGGAATACGCAAATCGTTTATAGTTTTAGCGTTTTTTAGCATTTCCAACCTGTCAAGCGCGCGATCTTGAATATGGGACGGTAGTTTTCTTGAGCCTAATCCGTTAAAAATTCGCAGAGTTTCTTTGCATTTGAATGATTTAATCACAACGCTGCTACCCGTTTTAATTTTGCGTAAGGGATTATTTGCGTCAATTTTTTATGTATCAACCTTTTCGCAATTCTTACATTGTAGCTTTCCTGCCAACGCATAAAAAATCCTTCTGACATGCCAAAGTATTTTGTCAGCAGTAAATCAAGTTCGGTTGTCATAGGAATACCATTTTCTATTGTTGCCGCAATTTGCCAAGACGGGAAAGATATTGCTTGAGCAATTTCTTCAATCGACAAATTATACGGATCCAAAAACTCATTTTTGAGCATTTCTCCAACGGTACTCATTTTGAGATATTTTGTCATGATTATCCCCTTTCTTCCTTAAAAAATACTATTTGCGCAAAATAAAAAGGGCGTATTTCTACGCCCCCTGTTAAAAAACTATCGTAAATTTTCTTATCTATTTACCCCAATCCTCGACGAGTATGTAAATCTTCGTCCGCTGATACCGATTGCTTCGACGATAATCAGATATGCGCCGTTGGCTACGAAACGTCCGTTGGTGTTGGTTAAATTCCAGACGATTGCGTTATCGGCGGCGTTTGAATGAAAAAATCATTTTTTTTGTATCAAAGAACGGGGAGAAAATACGTTATTGTCGAGGGGGATTTTTGATATTCGTCGTTTTCTCACTATTTTCCCCCACTCCTTGACAACAACACCGAGATTTATTATTTTCAAACAGTGTTTTAATCAACGATTTAATCAGTGATTGAATTTAGCACGGAGGATTTTTTAGCGGCGAAACATCCGAGGAATAAGATTGTGGCAGTAGGGAAAAGATTATCCGCCTTTTTTATTTGAGCAAAACGTATTTTTGTATATAAATGCCTGAAAACAAAGAGTATTTTCCCCGACAAAAGAAAGGAAAAAACGTGAAAAAAGCGACAACGTTGGACGAACAAATCGAGTTATACAAAAACCGCGGTTGCGAATTGGATATGCCGATGGAAGAAATCAAGAAATTTCTTTCAAATATTGACTATTATCGCTTGGGATTTTACGCTTTTCCTTTTGAAGAAACATATCCATCTAAAGAAAAAAGAAGCCGTCAATATAAAAACGGGACAAAATTTTCGGAAATTGTCGCTCTATATGAATTCGATTTTGAGCTAAGAATGATTTTGCGTAAGTATATAAGCCGCATAGAAACAAGCTTCAAGGCAAAGTTGATTTATTTTGTCTCTAATCAATACAAAAATACCCCTAATTGGTTTGTGGACAATAAAGTTATGGCAGAAAAATACATAAGAGATTTCGACGAAAAAATATATAATCCGATTAAAGCCAATCACGAAACCATAAGGCGATACGGCGACAAATATGCGCCCGCTTGGAAAACATTAAATTATGCAACTTTTGGAAACATAACAGCAACGTATGAATCTTTACAAGAAAAAACCATAAGAGAAAAAATTGCCTGCGAATATAATATAAGAAACGAAAAAATTATGCTTAATTATATCATCGTGATGAAAAATTTAAGAAATATGCTTTCGCACGACGGAGTAGTGTTTGACTACAATCTTGAAGAAGCGCTGAGAGACGGTACTGTTTTGAAAACAAACAATAAAAACAAATGCAAACTCCATTCCGCAATATTAGTTATGAAATATTTACTCGAAAGTATTTCAGAAAAATTACCGCAGAGATTGGAATGTGAAATAAAAAGCGTTTTAGATATGCTTAAAAACGACGAAACGCTGAAACTTGCAATAGAAAATAGCGTCGGATGTTCCTAAAAAAACGAAGTCCGACTGCTTGTGCCGGACTTCTTTTCACGTTTTAAGTGCTGGATACTATGCTTGTTAGTATAAGCACTAGCGTAAACCGCTATCACAAATATACTATATTTCCACAGGAAAGTGCGAAAAAAAAATGAAAAAAACGATTTTTTACTTTTCTTTTACCTCATATTTCTCATAATCTTTAAACAATTTTTCGGAAAACGCCTTAAATTCCTCCTCTATCCCCAACTCTGCTAAAGACGTGGCGCTTTCTGTTGCCATTTCTGCGTACGGGCAAGATTTTAAGATTTTTTCCCATACGGCGCTTAAGCCTTTACCGTATAAATATTCCCACGCGGCGTCGGGGAAAATCGGCAGTAATCTTGAGTTTAATTCTTCCGCCAAAATCCATAATTTGCCGAAATAATCTTGGGCTTTTGCTTTTTCCATTCCCGATAATTCAATCGTTGCGTTTTTCAAAAACATTTTTGTCGTCTGATTTTCTTCTTGTGAATTTAAATGCAAATGATACAGCCAATGCCTCAGTCGGTATCTGCCTTTGTCGTTGCTCGGGTAACCCAAAATTTCATTTTTTGCCGCCGATTTTAACTCTGCGACGTCGTTTTCTATGTTCTCTATGATTTTATCCGCGAAATTTCCGCTCGGTAGTTCGCCGCGCAATTTTTGAATATTTTTTTTGTCTTCATCTTTCAAAAAATTTTTTCTTAATTTCCATTTTTCTAATTCGCTTTCAACTACAAACGGCTCTGTGCTTTCCAGAATTTCAATGTCGTCGGGCAATTTTATGTTGCAGGTTTTTGTCAGAAAATATTTAGGCGCGTTCGATAAAATATCGTATAATTCGTCTCCGTTTTTTTCTTGATTTTTTCCCGTTTCGTCCTTTTTTTCGTCGTCGTTTTCGTCTTCATTCGGGGCTATTTCCCACGTCCAAATGCTTTTTGGATGTTTTGGGCGCTCGTTATCCCATCGCCCGTCGTAAGTTTTAAGCCGCTTGTCGCTTTTATCGAAATATTTTTTTGAAAACGGCTGCAACGGGTGCTTTACCACTAAATTATTTGTATCAATCCCGTATTGTTTTCGCAAATTATCCAAAAATATTGCTACCACGCTCGACGGATCAAGGTCTTCCGCCGTTTTTTCGCTTTGCCCTACCCAGCTTATGTAGAGTTTTTCTTTGGCGTTGCAAACAGCTTGCAAAAACATAAGGCGGTCTTCGTTGGCGGTATCGGGGTCGCCGTCTTGCCTGTATTTTGCCGCCATTAAACTGATTTCTTTGTTCATATTTTGCCGCGGAAATTCTTTGCCGTTCATCCCGATTAAGCAAATAATTTTGCGCGGAACGCCCCTCATTGTTTCAATATTAGAAAACGAAATTTTGCCGCTCAAAGAATACGAATTTGTCGCGCTTTCCTCCATTTTTCTGAGCAGGGCGCTTTTCAAAACCGAGAAACCCACAAGCATATTTTCACTTTTTTTGCCGAAACCTCTGCGCATTTCTTCTTTGAGTTCGTCCCATTTTTTCATTATTTTTTGATACGGATTATCGACGTCTTCCCTGTAATTTACTACGTCCGCGCCAAAAAATGAAGGCATATTATCCCTCAAAAATTCGTCCCAATCGTTTATGGTTTTTTCTGTTTCTTTGCCGTTTTCAAAGCAAGCGACGTCAAGTTTTATAACGGCGTTTACAAAATTCACAAAATCGCCTAAAATTTCGGCGTTTAATCCCTCTATGTCGGGATAGCAATATTCGCCGATTTCCGAAAATCCGTCTTCGCCAATCATAAAAAATCCCGCCGCCAACTGCTTAAAACCGCTTTCAAAAGAGTAATCGGGCAGTTTTTTGCCGCCTTTCAGACCGTGCCTTACAGCGTTTTCTCTTACCCACTTTTCCAAAAGATTTCTGCTGTTCGGTTCAAGCGCTTTTCCCTGCGCAAAGCTCGAATATTCAAATAGGGCGACAATGTCGGGAGCTTCGTATCTGCCGCCGATTTGGGAAAAAAGCAAATTAAAAAGCTGCACGGTTTTGTCGTATTTTTTTACGTCGCGGTCGGCGGTTTTTACAGAAATTTTACCATTGTCGTCTTTGCCGAAAACCACGTCTATCGCGCTTGCATAATTTTCAATATTAGGCGAAACAACTGCAATATCCTCGGCGGACAATTTTTCGTCGTTCGCAAACAAATCGATTATATAATCGCGCAAAACTTCGATTTCTCTCAAAGTCGAAAAGCAGCTGTTAAGCGTTATCGAGTTGTCGTTTTCGCTTTTTTCAAGGCGCGCTTCGTTGTTTTCGTCGGCAAGGACGCTTTCTTGGATTTTTCCGAGCAACGTATCTGCTTTTATGTCGTCGTCGTCGCAGAAATCCAAATTATCCCAATCCATTTGCTCGTAAAGAACTTGCGCCGACCGTCCCAAATTTGCAACCAATCTGTTTCCTAAATCCCAATATAAGTTTTTTTCGTCCGCGATTTTTCCGTCTTCCCAAGATTTTTTTCGCAAATTCGCGATTGATTTGTCGCTTTTTGCCTCGCCTATGTATCTGTTGCTTATTAAATGCGCGTACAAATTAACAGAGCACCCGTTTTGCGTCAAAATTTTGAGGGTTTTCAAATGCACGGGAGCGAGAGACATCGGCGCAAATATAAAAATGTTTTTTGGAGTAATTTTGCTCTGTTTTTCCTCTATAATTTTGTAAAGTTGCGAAATATCCTGCTCGTTTTGGCATTTTTCTTTTAATTTACGCCAATAATTTCGTTGCTCTTTTTCGTTTTCTATGAAATTTTCGTCTATATTTATAGTTTTGCCGTTATTTTGCCCGTTAAACGGAGCGTTTTTGTTCCAAGCTTCAATTAAATTTGGTCTGTAAATTTGATACGCCGCAAACAAAGCCGCTATTTCGCAGGCAAACGCAAAGGTTTTTTCTTCGCCTTTAAGCAAGCTGTAAATCGCCCACACTAAATTATTTTTACTGAAGAAATTGTCTTTTTCGTCCTCTCTTTTTCCTTGCAGATTGTAAGAAAACTGCACCAAAAGCCCAACAAGCGACCGAAACGAAAACGCCCATATTCCGTGCTTGTCCACGCATCTTTTTTTCAGATATTCCTGTAAACCTTTCGATTCGCAGACAATTGCGTTTGCGCCCGTTAAAAAAGCGTTTTTAGAGAATTGGTCGTCAAAATTTTCGGCATTCAAAACGTCTTTCAGAAATTCGTCCAAAAGAGTTTCGATGTTGGTGTGTGATATTATTCGCATTGGCATTTTGGGTTGCACTCCTATAATTGTTTCAGAAAAACGCTACCCAAAAATACGTTTTGCGCCAACGAGAAAGATACAAGGCGCGTCTTGTATCTGCAAAAATGGACGAAAACCAATTTTTTACCTGCTCACCCCAATCCTTGATGAATAGGCAAACCTTCTTCCGCTGATACCTGTTGCTTCGATATCTTTCGGCATAATTACTAAAATATGTTAATCAATCATTATCCTCTGATTTAGCACCGTAATTCCCGCCTGTTCGACATTCAAAATAAATACGCCTCGCGCCAAGTTGTCTGTTCTTAAGCCTGTTGCATTTACACCGTTTATTGCGTTAATATCTACGCTGTTTATTAAACGTCCTTGTGGATTTAAGAGTTGCGCGGTATATCTTCCGGCTGTTAAATTCAGTTGAATTTGTCCGTTGTTTATTCCTGCAAAACGAGCAGGATTACTACTTCTAACGGCTCTTGCAGGAGTTGAAGAAACCGACGGCTCTCTGCCGGGGAGCGAATATATGTCGGTAAATGTTCTTGTTTCAGTTCCAACTGTTCCTCGTCTGTTTACAAATAGTCGATAATTTCCGTCTGATGTTAAGTGAAGAAAGGCGAATAGGCTACCATCGCCAAAGTCTCTAAGCATATTTCCGTTTTCATTAAATAATTGTACACGCATTGATGAGGATCTAAGAAAAGAAACAGTAAATTCCAATCTGCCGTCTGTGCTAAATACATTTTCCGATACATTTGCAATGCTTGAAATAGCATATCCATCGGGAATTGGTATGTTAACTTGCGCTCTCAGAGAAAAATCTTCATTGTAGAACCGCACTTGGTTATTTGAAGGAACTTGCGGGAAGTATCCGCTAAAAAATCTGGCTTGTGTACCTGAGTGCAAATAACTTCCATCAAAAGTATGCAATAAAGTAATCTGCGCGCTCGCAAATCCGAATAGTCCTAAAATCACCAAAGAAATTTTTGTTATTTTTTTCATTTTTCCTCCATATTGTTTATATTGTTCGTTTTCATACGATGAAAATACTATTTATTTTCTGTTAAATACGAAAGTTTTTTGAAAAATCTAAAAAACACAGGGACAAGAAAAAATCCTTGCCCCTGCTTTTCTATATGCGGCAGACTTAGAGATTTTACACAAAATTCACATTTTTAAAGAAAAATTAAGCAATATTAAGTAAAATAAAGTATATTTAAGGAGCGCGTGTGCTTAAAATCGGAGAACTGAAAATAACGCCGCAGATCTTGTCGGCTATAGCGGAAATAGATGAATTTAAGGGGAAATGGGAGAATATACAAAACTTTTCTCCTGAAAAATTATTGGCGTTAAAAAAAATATCGACAATTGAGTCAATCGGCTCAAGCAACCGTATAGAGGAAAACAAATTAACGGACAAAGAAATCGAAAAACTTCTTTCATGTATAAAAACAAAATCGTTTGATTCGAGAGACGAAGAAGAAGTGGGCGGCTATGCGGAACTTTTAGACGCGATTTTTGAAAACTACGAAATTATTCCTTTGTCGGAAAATTATATAAAACAATTGCATAAAATTTTGTTGCAATATACTCAAAAAGATGAAAAGCACAGAGGCGAATACAAAAAAATGTCGAATTCTATAGTAGCATTTGATTCCGACGGCAAAGAAATCGGCGTTATTTTTGAAACAACTTCGCCTTTTGATACTCCAAAACAAATGGACGATTTGCTTGAATGGACTAAAAAAAATCTTGACGATAATTTTTATCACCCGCTTATAGTAATAGGAATTTTTGTTGTAGTTTTTTTGGCGATACACCCTTTTCAAGATGGAAACGGTCGTTTGTCAAGAGCAATTACGACTTTACTTTTACAGCAAAAGGGATATGCGTATATTCCGTATAGTTCGGTGGAATCGATCGTTGAGAGAAACAAAGAAGGATATTATCGCGCTTTAAGAAAAACGCAAAGCACAATCAGCACTTTAACGCCTAATTTCGAACCTTGGATTTCATTCTTTTTAGCGACACTTTTGAAACAAAAAAGGCATTTGGAAGTTAAAATAAGCAAAATAAAACAAACAAAAAATCTCGGAAAAGAAGAAAGAAAACCTGCCGTATCACTTACCAAGCAAAAAATACTTTCATTGTTTGAGCGGCAAAATTGCCTGACTTCTTCGGAAATTGCGGATTCGCTGAATTTGAACTTGGAAACCGCTAAAAAAGCAGTAAAAACTTTGTTGCTAAAAAATTATATTATTAAAAACGGCTCCACAAAAGGCGCTTGGTACAGTAAGGCAGAAACTTAATCACGGCGAAAAAGGGCAAATCTTCTTCCGCTGATACCTGTTGCTTCGGCGATAATTGTGCTTTTGGCTAAATTTAAAAATCTGACCCCAAACCTACTTCTTTGTATCGGTCAAAAAACTGCAAAACTCGTCCAAAGAGCGTTGCAGTACTTCTTTGGGGATAAGTTGCCGCTCGTATTCGGCAATCATTGTCGGGCTTAAACTGCGGCTCATCGCATATTCGACAACGCTTCGGTCGGCTTCTCTGCAAAGCAAAATGCCAATGCTTGGATTTTCGTTGCTTCGACGAACATCGCGGTCGAGGGCTTCGAGATAAAATTCCAACTGCCCTGTATGTTCGGGCTTAAACTTGCCTGTTTTCAGTTCAACTGCCACCAAACATTGTAATCCTCTGTGATAAAATACCAAATCAACTTTGAACGTAGAATTTCCGACTTGTAGAGGCAACTCGGTCGCGTAATGCAAAAAATCTTTTCCTAATTCAAGAACAAAATCTTTCAAATTAGCCAAAATGCTTTTTCGCAAACGTTTTTCGGAGTATTTTTGTGGCAACCCGAGAAAATCGACAAAAATTGTGTCTTTCAACATTGGCACGGATTGAGGATAAATTTCTTTTAATCCTTTGGAAATGTTGTGTTTTGTTCCCATTAAAGAGGCAAAAGTGTGGTTTTTTATACAACGCCGCAATTCCATTTTATTCAATTTTTCCTTATAGGAATACAATATGTAAAAAATACGCTCTTCAATGGTTTTGCAAGCATTGAGTATTTCAAAATGATTAGTTATAGTTGTTAAACCTAAGAATTCAGGCATTGATTCTTCCAATTGTCTCGCCGGCGGCGAGATAATTGTTAAAGTGTTTTCTAATTGTCTCGCCGACGGCTGGACAAATCTGTCAAGCTTTAGATTTTCTTTGTATTCGGCAAATTGCGCGGAAGAATATGCCTCGTAAAAACTAACCATATTGTATATACTTGGACGACTATATCCTCTCAAAGTCGGGTCTTGCGCGCGCAGATACTCCGAAAGTTGCATAACGGTTTTGCTTCCCCACGCGGAATTTTTAAGGCGCGCCGAAACAAAAGCGCCGACACTCCACGCTGTAAACAGAATTTCGCTATTAACGGCTTGCAACGCTCGCAAACGGTGTTGCGAAATAATCCCGAGCACCTGCTGAAATTCTTGTGCTTCCATATTGTTTGTATTGTTCGTTTCCATAAGATGAAAATACTATTTATTTCCTGTTAAATACGAAGTTTTTTGAAAAATCTAAAAAAACACAGGGACAAGAAAAAATCCTTGCCCCTGTGTTTCTATATGCAAATTGAATTATACCTGCTCCCCCCAATCCTCGACGAATAGGTAAATCTTCTTCCGCACGGAATAGGCAACAAAAAAAAGGGGTATTCTGCCGAAAATTCTTATTTTCGCCAAAAAATCACGAATTACCACTTGTCGTTTCTCTGTAATTTACATAATATAGTAATTACCGCCTGTATAAGCTAACAAGATGGGCAGAATCCCCCCCCAAAAATTACTTTTACAGGTGCTTGTCCTTCGTAAGAACATAGCATCCGGCAACCACTAATTTTACTTTAAAACGAAACGCAGAGACATAATCTCTACATCATCGTGATTTCTTGGCAGGGAAGAAAATACTATTTGGCGCAGGAAAAATGAGGAAGTTTTTTGTAGTTATTGGATATTAAAGATTATACCATTTAAATATAATTAAAAAAAATTGAAAAAAACTATGTTTTAATTGATAAAAAAAAGCGCTTTTAACGCATTTTTTTCTCTGTTAAATCAAATATTTAGATTTTTTTTCGTTTTCTATTGTTGCAATAACATATTTTCCCTGTGCCAAAAAATCACGAGTAGAGTTTATCTCTGCTTGATCTTAGATGTAATACTAGTAATGAACGCCTTTTAAACGAGGTTTCGGAACAAGTAATAACTTTTTTACTATTTGCGATGCGATAGCGTATTCGTGATTTTTTGTCGAAAATATGAATTTCGGCAGAACAACCTCTTTTTTTTGTTGTTTTTCCCGTAAAACTTAACTTTTAATCTCTAATATGGGAGGATTTTTTATGAGACGTTTTATTAAAATGTTGGCGGCGATATGGATTATCGCGTTAAGTATGACGAATTTTGTCGGTTGCTCGGACGACAAAAATGATGATTATGACCGTGATAGCGGATGCAATAATCACGGAAGACGGGACTCGCTTTCAGGGCAATTACTAATATTGCAGGCGTATGGCTCTTCGGGAGACGCGGCGGGTGCAAGCCATTCTTTTGTTGAAATTTACAACAACTCCGATTCACCGATAAACTTGAGCGGGATTACCTTGTTTCACGCGGACGGTATAAGAGGTTTGCCTGCAAGAGAAGCAGGGGTGGATGATAATTGGAGAGCAATCCCTTTGAGCGGAACAATTCCCGCAAAAACATCGTTCTTAATTTTAGGAGCAAGAGAAAACACAACAGGTCGCCTGTCAATAAATGATAATTCGGGCGATATTAACGACCCGAATTTCAGTTTGAGCAATCGGGCGTTTAAGGTCGCTCTTATCCGAGGCACAACTCCATTAACCGTGCAAAATCCGTTTACTATGGACGGCAACGGAAGCCAGATTGCCGTCGGTTTCATTGATTTGCTCGGAACAGCAAACAATATTGACCACGCAACAAATCCCGACAACATATTCGGATACAAAGGAACGCCAACGCGAAACTCCGCTTCGGAAGCCGTTCGCCGCATAACCCTCGACGGAACGGACAATAATGCCGCCGACTTTGAAAGCATTCGCTACGCTCACGGCGGAGTTGACGATGACGAATTAGAACATTTCCGTCCCAAAAATCGAGAATTCGGGGCGTGGAATCCATTAACAGGCGGACTTATCGGATATAGGGGCAGAGCAGAGGGAACTCTGCCTGTTATCTTTATTGACGCTTACGGCGCAGAAATCCACGGTAGCGCCACGGGAATTTGGACAAATATGACTTTTTCTTTGAACGACCCCAATAATCCGCAAAATAATATTGCCACTATCAGAAACCAAGAAATCAGAGGGCGCGGAAACACCACTTGGGGATATCCAAAACAGCCATTTCGGATAAGATTCAGAAACGACACGTCTATGTTCGGGCTTGCCGCACGTCGAAACTGGATATTGCTTGCGGAATTTCAAGACCCGACGTTTTTAACTAACGCGGCAACACTTTATCTCGGTCGCGAAGTTTTTAACCTGCCTTACACCAACACTCATAAACACGTTCATTTGTATTTGGATGGAGAATATTGGGGAGTTTACTTACTAACGGAACACAGACAAGCCGACCCCAACGGTATCGGCGCTCCGGGACGAGCAAATGTCGATTTTAATAACGGCGGTTGGTTTGTGCAATTAGATGTCGGCACAGATGAGCCGTGGTTTAAAACCGATAATTTCAACTTACCGGTGAATATTTCAGCGCCGTCGTTCAGCGATAATATTGACGACCCGCGCTATCGCTTCATAATAGACGACTGGGCTGAATTCACCGATTTACTTGCCTGTCAAACGTTTCCCGAAAACGGCTGGCGCGATTTGGTAGATATAAATAGTTTGGTAGATTTTATTATGGTAAACGAAATTGTTCAGAACTTTGAGCCGAATCATCCCAAAAGCACATTTTTTTATAGAAGAAGCAGAAATGATAAAATAAGCGCAGGTATGCTATGGGATTTTGATTGGGGATTTGGTTATGTAGAGGGTGGGGGGCACATATATTTTGCAGGACATCGTTATATTTATTTTCATCAACACTCAGCAAACGCTTTTTGGGGACGTTTTTTTGAAGATCCTGTTTTTGTAGCAAGATACAGAGCGCGTTTTACTGAAAAACTTACCGAAATACTTGCCGTCAGCGATTTTATAAAATCGCAAGGACTTGCAATCAGAGCAGGCGTTAAAGAAGATTCCAAAAGATGGATAATGGAATGCGGAAGCGGTTATTGGGAAGGATATGACCCAGACCACGCCCGACAAGTAGAACTTATGGCTGATTGGTGGATAAGGAGGGTAAATTATCTGAATGCACGAATTTAATATAGCTGTTTAATTTTATTGGCTTTACTTAACTTGCTGACCAGTCTAAAAAACACAGGAACAAGAAAAAATCCTTGTCCCTGCTTTTCTATATGCGGCAGACGAGAAAAATATGCTCTCGCCTTGGTGGTGGAGGCTTTCACCTCATTTCTGTCGGTAGGTCGAAAGGAACTCTTTCAGCCTACCGATAGCGTCTTCAAGAACGGGAACTTCGGGCAAAAATACCAACCTGAAATGGTCGGGGGCTATCCAGTTGAAACCTGTGCCGTTTACCAAAAGTACCTTTTTTTCCGTTAAAAAATCCATAACAAATTGCTTGTCGCTTGTTATGTTAAATTTTTTTGTATCAATTTTCGGGAACAAATACAACGCGCCTTTCGCCTTTACGCACGAAATTCCGTCTATTTCGTTCAAAAGTTTTGTTGCGACCGTGTTTTGTTCGTAAAGCCTGCCGCCGGGAACTATAAAATTATCCATTTGATAGTCCGCTTCCAAAGCCGCTTTGCAGGCAAACTGCGCGGGAACGTTAGAACAAAGCCGCATCGAAAGCAAAGTCGTAAGCCCGTCCAAATAGTCGCCCAATTCGCTTTTGTCGCCGCAAACCGCAAGCCAACCGCCGCGAAATCCGCAAGCCAAATGCGTTTTTGAAATCCCGTTAAAAATAAAGCAAGGGTGATCCCCCGCAAATTCGGCAATGCTGTGATGAATTTCGCCGTCATACAAAATTCTGTCGTAAATTTCGTCGGAAAAAATAAGCAATTCGTATTTTCTTGCAATTCCGACAATTTCTCTCAGCACTTTTTCGCTGTAATTTGCACCCGTCGGATTGTTCGGATTTATTATTACAATCGCCCGCGTTTTGGACGTTATTCTCGCCTCAATGTCCGAAACGTCGGGGTTCCAATCGTCTTCTTCGTTGCAGATGTAATGCACTGCCTTTGCTCGCTGTAAATTTACCGCCGCCGTCCAAAGCGGGTAATCGGGCGCGGGCAAAAGCACCTCGTCGCCGCTGTTTAGGAGCGCCTGCATACAGGCAGTTATAAGCTCGCTCGCGCCGTTTCCGATATAAACGTCGTTGCTTGTAAGGTTTTTCGCGCCTCTTTTTATGTGATATTCGGCAATTGTCGCGCGAACTTCTTCCACGCCTTTTGAATGCGAATACGATTGCCCGCCTTCCAAGCCAAGCAAATTGTCTTTCATCGCGTTAAGTAGCGTTTTGTCCGCGTTAAATCCGAAAACTCCGGGGTTTCCGATATTCAGTTTCAGGACTTTATGTCCCTGCGATTCCAATTCGTAAGCCCTGTCCAAAACCGGACCGCGTATTGCGTAGCTTACTCCCGCCATTCTGTCCGAACGAGGTATTATCATAATCTATTTTCCTTGTTTTTTCAACTTATTAAAGGCAAAAATAATATTTGGGCGCTTGTCGTGCGGGCGTTTTTATGTTTTTTCTGCGGTTTTCACAACACTTTTCTCATACAAACGGCATTTTCTGCGCCAAGCACACCGTCTTGGGTGTTTTTGTAGTAATTTTTACGCGTAAGATATTTCTCAAAACCTAAATTTGAATATAAATTTATCGCCGCATTATTGCTTTCACGAACTTCCAAAAACACCTTTTTCGCCCCGTTTTTAAGCGCAAAATCAAGAATTTCGCCAATAATTTTCTTCGCCATTCCGCGATTTCTATGTTCGGGAACAGTCGCCAAATCGTAAATTTCCCATTCGTCCAAAATCGGTTTAACCGAACAAAAACAGGCAACATTCTGCTTTTCGTCGAATTCAACAAAAAACAAAACCCCGCTTTCTGCAAGCGATTTAACGGAATTAACATCCGATTTTTCAAACAACACCTCCCGCTGAATTCGAGCGATTTGCTCGGCTGTTTTGTCGGGAATGGTTTGGGTGAATTTTTCCATTTTTTGCTCCTCTTTACGAAATCATCGTCATTGTTGTTTCAACAAACTCCCAAGCGCCGCTATTGAACCGCCAATTTGTCCGAAACCAATTCGCCGCTCTTGCACCGCGATATTTCATACCGTCAATAATTATTTCATTTTCCCTTTCGGTAATTTTATTTATTGTCAAAAAAACTCCGTTGGGAATACGCATACCGTCAAACAAATTTTCCGCTCTCAAACCGTCTAAATTAGTGTTTTTAACAGGCGCGTGTTTTAATTCTATCCACGCAACAATTGCTTTTTTATCATTATCGTCGGCAAACTCTAATGTGGATAAATCAACGGCAATAAAATCAACATTTTCGTTCAAAGCAGGGTCTTGCTCTAAATAACTGTTAAGCGTAATTTGATAGATTTTTGCCCATTTTGTCAGATTTTCGGCTGTATTATTTGGATTTTCAGCAACATTCTCATTAACGGGTCGGGGACATCCGACAAAAAAAATTGCCGCAACAAAACAAAAAGCTGTGCGCCAGATGTTGCGGTAGGCAATTTTTGCAAGTGTCGCCGTGCCGCCGCCCTGTTTTTGTTGCGCTGTGGTTGTCATATTGAAAATTTCTCCTTTTTGAAATTATCTTTTCAGCACGTAATAGGTATATCGTTTGTCGCCGACTTTTTCAATAAGCTTGTCGTTTATCATTTCTTGAAGTATAACCCTTATGCGCGCTTGGCTGAGATTTAAGCGGGCGGAAAAATCGGAAATTCTTGTTTCCGAATGCCTTTTTATATGCGAAAGAATGAAGCGTTTGCTATCGCTTGTCAATCGCTTGTTTTTTGTGTTTTTATCGCTTGTTTCAATCGCTTGTTTTTTAGCGGTAAGTTGTTTGTTTTCAGGTGTATGCGCGGTTTTTATGTCGCTTGTTTTTTGTGTTTCTATCGCTTGTTTTATGTTAGCTGTTGTAGTTGATAAAGGCTGTTGATGGTCGATAATTTCTTCTTTCGGAAATCGTCTGAATGTTGCCTTGAAAAAGCCTGAAAGTTCAAAAATCGGCTCTGCAACTTCCGCGTTTCGCGCGGCATTTTTTATGCGCATAATGCCCGTTCCCATTTGTTCAATATAATTTATGCGAAAAAGCATACTTGCAAGAAGCGAATTGCGGGAAATGCTTATAGTTCCGAAATTTTCGGGAGTAATTCCTTTGCAAACGCCGCCCGGGCTTACAATATCCACTCGGTCGTCAAAAATTTCGACCATAACTCGCGCGCCTTTTTCAAAATAATCTCTGTGGCAAACGGCGTTTACAACGGCTTCACGAAGCGCGTCTTCGGGCAGTTCAAGGATATTTTGGCGTTGCAACGTTTCTATTTTATAACTTATACGAAGATGTTTTTTCAAAAATATTATTGCATCGTCAACATTGCTGACAATATCGCCGTTTAGCTCTTTTGCGTCTAAAATATACGATTTGTCTGTGCCTTTGTAAAGCGCGCAAACAATTCCCGCGTGGCGAAACTTTACGTCTTCGTCGTTAATCCTGAAAAATAGCGCGCCCGCGTTAGTAAAGCACAACTTGCCGCCGACATTGCCTACGCAATCAAGATTTCTGAGGATAGCTTCTTTGTTGAGTACTTCGCTGATTTGGGCAAGTTTGATATACCGCTTATACGCCGCTTCGTTAAACCTTTCCGAAATCGGCAAGTCTTCTCGAATAATTTCATCGTAGCGAATTCGCCCCTCATTCTGAAAAAACTCTATAATGCTGTCGCGCTCCAATTTTTGCGAATTCGGACCTGAGCGCAAATAAAAACCTTTTGAGCAGGAATAAGGCTTGTGCGCACCTTCAGGAACAGTTATCACAATTATGTTGTCGTGAATATCAATGTTTACTTTTAGGCGCGGCTCAATTTGGTTGACAGTGTCCTGAATTCTCGACCGAGCGACATTGCTGACATCTGTGCCGACAACTTGACCGTTATCATTAACGCCAATAAAAATTCGCCCGCCCGAAGCATTTGCGAATGCACAAACTTCGGCGGACAGCGATTTATCTGCGCTTTCTTTGAATTCAATAGTATAACTTTCGCCCTCGCTGAGGATAACGTCAAAATCTTTAATCATTGGGTGAACTTTCTCCTTTTCAAGATAAAATATACATTCTGCCATAAATAAAAAGAGACAAGGTATTGCCTTGTCTCTACAAAAACTACTAAAATCAGGCGTTTTTTGTGGAAAATGTTTTCATTCCACTATATCAAACGCAAAAAGGCAAGGGTTCTCGATATTTTCGTTAATGGGGGAAATATCAACCGATTTAATTCTTAGTTTTACACCTAACGTTGTTTGCAAGTTATCTAAACGTCCTCCAGCACAGCCCTCGTAATATGACATAAACGGCGCTGTAAATTTTCCTTTAAGAACGTGTTTATAGCACTCATTGCAGGCGAAAGAAACTGTTATAGTGTTGTTGTTCTTGTGAGGAAATGTGTGTATTTTAATATAATTTCCCAAATTTTCAGCATATATCCGTCTGAAATTTCGCCGCTTCGGTTAAAACAAATCGCTTCGTGATGGGCTATTCGGTTGCGGAAATCTCTTATTTCATCTAATTCTTTGTAGATAAATTTGCAGTTTATGCCTTTTTCTTTATTGGGGAATATTTTGAGCAAAGTTTTATTACCCTTAGTAAAATGCGGCTTAAAAAACATATCTGTCCAAAAGCCGAAAGTCAATGCCGCAACAAGTTTATCGTGCGAACAAGAATTTGTCCTATTAAGTTTTTTCTTTTGTTTAGCAATACTATCTTTGTAGTACTCTTCAAAAAAATCACCATTTGCTTGATTTAAAATCCAGTCGTCATCTTCAAAATGATTTTTGTAATGTTCGTTAATTGCATTTCTTAGAGCAACTTCAAACAAATTAAGTATGCCGTAAAAATTTTTAGACATTTCGATATTTAACATATACAGTTCAAGCGCTTTTTGCTCATTTCCGCGGCAAGATTGCTTGTATTTGGTTAATCGAGGTTTTGAAAAGTGTTTTTCATAGTCGTTGTAATTCATTAAATTTCTCCTTTTTTCGGGGAAAATAATATTTTTTTTGCATAAAAATGGTAAAAACCTTGCATTAGTTGTGAGAATTATAGTATATTTATAGAGAGGTGCCTGTTTGTCCCTGTCGAAAGACATACTTTCAGGTGGTGGTCGGGGAGGTCTTAGGCACCTCCCCATTTTATTTTCCGCCGCTTTCACCTCATAATTTTTATACAAAAAAGGAAGTGTGTTTTCATACACTTCCTTAAAAAACGAGCAATTACACAGATTTGCCCTAGGTTAATTTACCGCTTCACATTAATCCTCTGCCTCAATACCGAAACGCCGTCTTCTTGTTTAACATTGAGAATAAACACGCTTAAACCCTTTTTAAGAATTTCACTTTATTGTCGTCGATAAAAAAGAAAACGCCCCGCCAATTTAAGCGGAGCGCGTTCTTTTTAATTGTTGAAAGGTTGTGTTATCTGTTTACGCCAATTCTCGACGAATAGGTAAATCTTCGACCGCCGGCACTTGTTGCTTCGACCACAATCAAATATGTGCCGTTGGCGACAAATCTGCCTGATTGGTTTTGCAAATTCCAGATTACCGTGCAATTAGGAAACGCAAGGCATTGCGTCTCTACATTATGGACGATGTTGCCTGCGGCATCGAAAATTACAATTTTTGCGTCTGCAACATCTTCGTTATCGGGAAGAACGATGTGCAATTCTGCGGATTCCGATACAGGATTTGTAAACAAAATGCCGTGATTGCGCTCGTTTGACCGACGATTGGATGTTATATTTACCGGTGGGCAATTGCAGTTTTCTATCGGTCTGTCGCAACGGTCGCAATATTCTAATTTGTCTATCGGCAAGGTTTCGACGTGAGTAGCATCTAATTTACAAACTCTTCTTAATTGTCCCTCTTCGGTGCGTGTCGGAAGTTTTATCAGCGACCAATTTCCCCAATCGTGATTTGTCGAAATTGCGGGTATGCTTTGTCTGCTTGTTTCTTCGCAATCCGTTCTCGAACAACGACCCGTTAATTCGCCGGCGGCTTTGCAAGTCGGTTGTGTGGTTATTGTCCAATTTGTAAACAAGTGGTCTAATTTCGGCAGCGGTGCACTTTCTACGTGAGTATTATTACGAGAACACACTCGTCTTTTGCTGCCCTCTGCTGCGCAAGTCGCCGCTGTTGTAGTTGTCCACTCGCCCCAAGCGTGCGCGTTGTGATCAATCGCAATCGTTTCTCTTATGTAGTGCCCGCAAGCTCGTGTGCAGGTTTTTGTTCTACTACCCTCTGTTGCGCAAGTTGCTGCAATTACAGTCCAATCGGCAGGCATTGAGCAACCCAACGCTGCAATTGCTTCAATTTCTTCGCCGGCACTGTTGCAACGCTGACAAGTTCTTGCTCTTTTTCTGCTGCCGTCTGCTGCACAAGTCGCCGCAACATCGCCTACCCAATCGCCCGGATTACCCCAAACGCGTAAGTGCGGGAAGCCGTCGTTGGTGTTTGCTGCAATTCCCCAAATGTTCTCGGTATCCCAAGTGTTGAAAGTCGCCGGTGTTTTTAGTTGCTCTGCTGTTCTGAATCCGGAATTTGTAGTGCTTGAGCCGGACCAAGCAACAAATTGGCTCGCCGTGCCTTGAAGAGCGTAAGAATTGGTGATTGTGCCGGAATTTTGTACTGCAAATCCGCCAATTCCTCCCCACGAAGCACTGACTGTTGCGAGAGAATAAGAATTGCTGATTATTCCGTTGTTCACGCTCACAAAACCGCCAATCCATTCGTTTCCGCTTACATTTCCTTTAATATAGCTGTTTTGAATGGTTCCAAAATTTTCTCCTGCCAATCCGCCGACATACCACCCCCAACCGGTAATATTAACTTCAACACCAAGGTTTTTTACAGTTGCTTTCTGTCCGATAGTACCAAAGAATCCCCGCTGCTCACCATTATTGCTAATCTCAAGCCCGCTGACAATTCTGCCGTTACCGTCAAATATGCCGCTAAAAGAACTAGCACTATTTGAATTCCCGATAGAAATCCACTGACCGCCTTCAAGTTCTATGTCGTTTGCAAGGACAATAGTCTGCCCCTCAAAATCTCTTACTCCGCTATTGACAACTGCCGCCAAATTTCTTAAATGTGTTTCGGTGCTTACCGTTATGTTATCTGCGTTCCACATTGTTGCAGGGATAATGCGAGTTTCAGGAGATGTGCCGCATATTCTCTGACAAAGCCTTGTTTCTTGTCCGTTCGTTTCTGCACCTGCAGGGATAACTTGTGCCCAAGCACTCCAATCGTGTCCTGCGGGAATTACTTCTGTTTGTACGATTTGTTCCGAGCAAGTTCTGCAAGTCATTGTTCTTGTTCTGCTTCCGGAGCTGTGGCAAGTGCCGGCTGTTGTGATATTCCAAGTCCCCCAATCGTTCCAGTTATGCTCGCCCGACGGACGCAAACGCGGGAAACCGTCATTTTCGCCTGCACTGATTTGCCAGATACAAACAAAACTCCAATTTGTGTAGGTGGTTTGCGTTTTCATTTGCGCGGCTGTTCTAAGTTCGGTATTTCCTGTAATTGTGCCGTTGTTATGTCCGACAAGTGCAGAGGATGCGCCTTCCAAAGCAAATGAGTTTATAATAGTTCCGTTGTTTTGTCCTGCCAAACCGCCGATTTCCCAACTTCCCGAAACATTTCCGACAGCGTAAGAATTTCTAATAGTGCCGAAATTCTGTCCGACCAATCCGCCGACACTCTGACCGCCGTTTACGTTTACAGAAGAATACGAATTCTCAATTGTGCCGTTGTTATTCCCTACTAATCCGCCGGCATTATTACTCCAAGTGGTTATTGTTCCGGATGTATGGCTATTTCTAATTGTGCCGCTGTTTTGTCCCGCTAAGCCGCCAATATTATCACCCCAATTTTGCATTGTAATATTCACATCAACGCCAAGATTTTTCACCACTCCTTTTTGACCGATACTACCGAAAAACCCTCGATTGCTGTTCCAAACTTGGATAAAAACACCGCTGATAACATTGTTGTTGCCGTCGAATATTCCGTTAAAAGGACGGCTTGAGTTTCCGATAGGTGTCCACGGATTTGCCGAACTGCCGTTAAGATTGATGTTGTTGTCGAGAATAATCGTTTGCCCTTCAAAATTTCTTGTGTCAGAATTCACCAAAGACGCCATCACTCTCAACTGCTCTTCGGTGGTAATTGTAATTTCTGTAGCCGCCCAATCTGTTCCGGTGTTATCATCTATAACACTAAACATTGAAGCGCTTACGGCAGAAGTTCCTGAAACTTGCTGCTCACTGTTTCCTCCGCGAGGACCACGGGGACCAAACCGCGTTGTCTGCCCCCAAACCATACCGACGATAACCAATATCGCCGCCAAAAATTTAAGACTTGTAAATTTGCCCATAAGGCAACCCTCCCTGTATTAAAAAAGTAATTAAACTCAAGCCAAAAACAACGAAAAGGCTGCCCTGCCAGTAAATTCATTGTTTTACTTACTAACAGCGAATGCTCTAATTGATTTTATTAACACAGATAAGAGGTAAGGCAGAACAACCTCATAGGTGTTCTACCTCTCTACTGCGCCGAAAACAACAAAAGAGCAAACAAAATCGGGAACAAAATCCCAAATTTGCCGTTAGTAAGTAAGGGAAAAATAATATTTGGCAGTGATGGAAAGGGGGGAGATGTTCTTTATTTTGTGTTTTTGATTGAAGAGTTTGTGAAAAAAGATTGCCTCAACTTGAATTTTACCGCTATTGCAACTGCTTCCAAGCGATTTCAAAAGCGCCGTCTAAGCCGTGTTCTCTGAAATTGCTTAAAAATGTGTCGCCGAACGCGTTAATTTGACGTTGGGCTTCTTCGCGCATTTGATGAATATCCGCGCTACTCATATTTGCGGCGCTTTCGCCTTCCAAATTCTTTCTTGCTAATTGAGCGGCAAGCATTTGATTGTTCAGCAAATGCCTGAAAGCCGCTTCCGAAGACTGAATATGCTGATTGGAATTGCCGAATTCCTCGCGCACTGCCGCAAAAGCGTTTGTCATTTGTTGCAGGCGGTCAAATAAAGTTGCAGACTGCGATTGAAGTGTAATCGGTCTGTCGGGATTAAGATGAAATTCGGGAGTGCCGACGTGTTCGCGCGCTTCAAGATTATTCGGCACAAAATCAAGTTGGGGAGTGTAGCCGCGCTCAATCAATCCTATTCTTGTGATTTCGGGCGGTATATGCGAAAGCATTTTGCTCAGATGTTCCAATTCCCGTATTGTGGATTGAGCCACGCCCGGAACGCCTTTTGAAGTATCGAGCAATTCTGCGGATCTAAATGCGCTGTCGCCGTTGCCGCCGCTTTCTTTCCAAATACCAAGAGGCGTTATAATCGCACGAAAACTTGTGTTGCCTTGTTCCACCAAAACGGAGCGCATATTAAGATTGCTGTTCAGCAGTACGTTTCTTAAATCCGAACTCATACTCCCGACGGCGTTTCGCGCCTCCGCGCTGAGTTCTATAACGTCCGATTGCGCAGTCGCGGCGTTGCTCGGTTGATACTGCGGCAATGATTTTTCGGTCGCAAAATCTTTTGTGCCGTTTGCGTACGCCCAATTATACGCCGCAAAATGTGAATTAACCGCCGAATTGTTGTTTACATTCCCCGCCACAAAAACCTCCGTGTTAATGTATCGATACAGTTCCCTCTATTGTGCAGTATCGGCAGATTTGTTGAAAACTTGAGGGGGTAAAAAAAGAAGTATCAAGAAAAGAGACGAGATTTTTTCTCGTCTCTGCTATTGCTGGGTTAAAATTGTCTGTTCAAGTCAATCATTAGTCAATAGTAAAATAAGATAACCACCATCGTCCGTTGCTAACTTCTCCTAAGGATACTGTTATGGTGCTGGCAATATCGCCGACGCGTTCTTCTTTTTGGTTAATAATATTCCAACCCTTTTTGAGATTGAGGGTAAAATCATTGGTTGTGATAGTAGCTATTCCGTAATCATAGCCGTCAAATGTTTTGCCTTTGCCTGTTATATTAACGTTTCTGTCAACGTATATATATAACTCAAACTGAACAGTTCCGCCATTTGCTGTTTCTACATCATGCGCTCTCAAAAATTCCACTGCATGTATGTTGCCTCCTACACTAAGCCATAAATCCGCCATCATTGCTTCATCGTTGCTGACAACAATATTGTCATACTCATCTTCTGCCCCTTCAAGCCATTCAAGAATACTTATTAATTGCGAGGTGTTAGGCGTGCCGATAGTGAAATTTAATTGTCCGTTGTTAATATTTCCACTGCCACCTATACCGTCGGGTCGTCCATAAACAACGCGGCTTCCTGTATATTTCACAAGATCTGTCGCCCATACCTGTCCGCTTAATCTCAATTCTGTAAGCCCTGAAAAATCTCCGCCGCCGTTGCCGCCTTTATCGCCATTGCCATTATCCGAACATCCCGCCCAGAACGCCATACCAACCACTACTGCCAAAATCCCAAATAACCGTTTTGTTTGCATTCCCATAATGCAACCCTCCTAATAAAATTGTGAAAAGTTTAAGCAGAAACAACATAAGGCTGTTCTGCCCATATTAAAAATATTTACCACAATTACTGAATATGTTCACCACCTTTGTTCTAGCACACTAAAACCGACAGATGACAGAACAGCCTGAGGGACTGTTTTGCCGGTTTAGCGACAAACAAAACGTAAATCAAAGAACAGTGAAAAGCGGAAATAAATCCGACAATTCAGTAATAGTGGTATCGGGAAAATACGTTATGCTGACAGTGAAGCAGGAAAAATCTTTGGTTTGGGGGAGAAATTTGTTGTTTTTACATTTCAATAAACAATTATTGTTCATAAAAAAATAGCCAGTAATCGCGCGGCGTCAATATTTTAGTGTTTTTGTATTTGGGGAAGGTAAAGTCGTTTGTATTTCCAGTGATAATGAAATCGGCATTGCTTTCATCGGCGAGTTCTACTATTTTGTTGTCGTCTTTGTCCGAAATTATATTCAATTACTATTTTTCTCGGAAAATTATTTTGTATTAAGGCGGACACAAATACATTTGTATCAATTATAACTTTTTGCATTTTTTCTTACTGCCCTGACTTCGTTTGAAATTTCGTCCATTGTCATATTTGAAAGTCCGCATTCTTTGGCATAATATAAACTTTCGTCAAGCAGGCGCTTGGCTATTTTTACTTCTACTATCTCTAAAAGGTCGGTAAAGTTCATTTGAGTTCTGCTGAAACCAAATGCACCATATTCCGTGTCCGAAATCTTTACGTTTAATGTTTGCATTACAATCTCCTTTTTTACAGAAAATAACATTTGCGCAAACAAACCGACGACAAACTTCCAAAACTTTCGGCTTTTTTCTGTTTTGGAAAGTTCGCCAAATTTTCGCTCTTATCCATTATCATCTCTCTTCAACACCGCCAAAAACGCTTTCTGCGGGATTTCTACGCTGCCGATTTGCTTCATTCGTTTTTTGCCCTCTTTTTGCTTTTCGAGGAGTTTGCGTTTTCGGGAAATATCGCCGCCGTAGCATTTTGCGGTTACGTCTTTTCGATACGCTTTTACCGTGCTTCGAGCGATAATTTTGCTTCCGATTGCCGCCTGAATTGCTATTACAAACTGCTGTCTCGGAATTAAATCTTTTAGTTTATCGGTAATAAAACTGCCGTAATGATAGGCTTTGTCTTTGTGAATTATGCACGAAAACGCGTCCACCAATTCGCCGTTTATCAAAATATCCAGTTTGACCATAGCCGATTTTTGATACTCCGACACTTCGTAATCCATAGAAGCATAGCCCGAACTGCAACTTTTGAGACGGTCGAAAAAATCCACAATCAACTCTTGCATCGGGATTTTATAATGAAGCGTAACCCTTGTCGTATCAAGGTATTCCATCGTTTCCATTATGCCGCGTTTTTCGTCGCAGAGCTTCATAATTGCGCCTGTGTAAGTCGTCGGAGTGATTATCTGCACTTTGGCAATCGGCTCTTCAATGTATTCTATTTCGCCGACGGGAGGCAAGTCGCCGGGGCGCTCGATTTCTATAATATCGCCGTTTGATTTCGCTATTTTATACACAACGTTTGGAATTGTCGTAATAATTTCCACGCCAAACTCTCGCGAAAGCCGCTCCTGCGTGATTTCCATATGCAAAAGCCCCAAAAATCCCGTGCGGAAACCAAAGCCCAAAACTTCCGACGATTCGGGAATAAAATTCAGCGAAGAATCGTTGAGCGCAAGTTTTTCCAAAGCGGCGCGCAAAACGTCGTAATCGCCCTTTTCAATAGGATACAAACCCGAAAACACCATCGGTTTTACCACTTTATAGCCGGGAATTGCCGTCGGCGCAGGATTATTCGCAAGCGTAATTGTGTCGCCGATATGAATGTCCGCAAGAGTTTTCAGCGAGGCGATAATGTAGCCGACCTGCCCTGTTTCGAGCTCTTTTGTCGGCACTCTTTTAATCCCGAAAACACCTAATTCTGTGATTTCGTAAATCTGTTCGGTTTTCATAAATTTAATTTTGTCGCCCAACTTTATGCTTCCCTCAAAAACGCGAACGTACGCGATTGCGCCCCTATAACTGTCAAAAACCGAGTCGAAAACCAGCGCTTTTGTGTATGGCTCGTTTTTAGTTCGCGGGACGGGAACTTCTTCGATAACTTTTTCCAGTATTTCCTTAACGCCCATACCGCTTTTTGCGGAACAAGTCAGGATTTCGGAAGGGTCAACGCCGAGCAAATCCGAAATTTGTTGCCCGACCGCCTCGGGATTTGCCGCGGGTAAGTCGATTTTGTTCATAACGGGAATAATTGTCAGGTCGTTTTCCATAGCCAAATAAATGTTCGACAGGGTCTGCGCCTCAATTCCCTGCGAGGCGTCCACGACCAAAATCGCGCCTTCGCAAGCGGCGAGCGAGCGCGAAACTTCGTATGTAAAGTCCACGTGCCCGGGCGTGTCAATAAGATTTATGGTGTATTCTTTGCCGTCTTTGGCAAGAAATTTCATCTGGATAGGATGCGCTTTAATCGTAATTCCGCGCTCTTTTTCCAAGTCCATATCGTCGAGCAACTGATTTTGCATATCACGCTCGGCAATCGTGTTTGTGAGCTGAATAAACCTGTCCGCAAGCGTACTTTTCCCGTGGTCGATGTGAGCGATTATCGAAAAATTTCTAATTAACATATATGTTCTCCAAGTTTTTTCCCTTTTGGGGGACTTTTTTGCAGGGAAAATACGTTATGCCGCAAATAAAAATCTTAAAAAAAACTAATCAACAAAATGTTCCCCAAACAAATTCCTAAAATAGTTGTTTATCAAGATTTCGGCGTTTTTTACGGCGCTCTTTTTCGCCAATTTCGGCAAAAAATCGTATTTTGAAACCGATTTTTCCACAAAACAATCTTTTATTTTCAGAAATTCTTCGTTATTTATGAAAACGTCGCTGTTGCCGAAATAATACGGCAGGTTTTTTATATACTCCTTAAAAACATCGACGTAGCAATAATACGCAAAGTTTTCTTTGGCTACGCGCAAGGAATTTGCGCTTTCTTTTTTCAAAAAAGTCCGCGTTCTTTTTAAGGCGTTTATATCGCGCATTGTGTAAAAGTGTGCAACAGCATTATCTTTGCCGACCGTGCTTGAATTCGGATATTTCGACAAATAATTTCCTATAAAATCGAAATCGTTTATCGCAAATTTTTTGCCGTCTTGGGTTTTGAATTTATATTTTTGCATATACGAATAGTCCATACCGACCGAATTTCTCTCGTAAAATGCAATAATTATCGGAAATTGCGTCGTTTTTGAAGTTTGCGGAAACTCCCCGCTCGAAACAATTACGCCGTCTTTCAGAACATAATTTTTCGTAAAAGCCTTTAGCGCGTTAAAATTTGCTTCTTTAATCAAATAAGATAACGGATGCAAAACGCAAATAAAATCCGCTCGCAATTTATTATACGAAAGCAAAAACGACAAGCCCAAGTCGCGCGTTTTAAGGTCGTCGTCAATTTCGGTTTTGTCGCATTTTATTGTATTTCTTATTTGCGAAGTTCTGTCGTTATACGGCGGATTGCCTATGATAACAAATTTCGAGTTTTCGTTTAAGCCGTATCGCTCTCTGCTGACATTTTTGAGACCGTTTTGCTCTAAAAACTTAGTTTTCTCATTTTGTTTTTGCGCAAAACTCAGCGCTTCGCCGTCGATGTCGGCGCCTATTGCATTTTCGCCTCGCAAAAAACCGCCGTAGCCGCAACTTGTGTCCAAAATCTTGTAATCAGAGAAATTTGCGACATTTTTTTGCACGAGATTATACGCAATATCGACCAAACCCGGCGGCGTGTAAAAACTGCCGAGATTGACCGAAGCTTTAAAATCAAGGTGTTTTACCTCGTGCAAATTCATATCGTAATTTGTAATTCGTAATTGCTTAGCTTACTCAAACGAAACGATTTTTATTTTGTATTTTCCCGCGGGGGCGACAACTTCTACAATATCGCCGCCTTTTTTGCCTAAAAGCGACTGCCCTAAGGGAGATACCACCGAAATTAAGCCGTTCGACGGATTTGCTTCGTCCGCGCCGACAAGCGTGTATTCGTCCTTTTCGTCTTCGTCGTCGATTTCGCAACAGACGACTTTTGAGCCGAAACGGATTTCGTTGCTGCTTCCTTCAACTTCAATGATTTTCGCTTTGGAAATCTGGTCCTGAAGATAACGGATTTTGTCCTGAATTTGCCCTTGTCTTTCGCGCGCGGAATGATACTCCGCATTTTCTTTGAGGTCGCCGTGAGAACGCGCTTCCGCCACTTTTTCGATTATTGCGGGAAGTTCGATTTTTGTATATTTTTCAAGTTCTTTCACGAGATTATCAAATCCGTTTTTAGTCATTGGAACACGAGTCATAGTCTTAGTATCCTTTTTAAATGTTTAAGTTTTTATTTCTGCTTGTCGTCTCTTTTGTCGCGAACATACTTGTTCAACACGGAATTTAATTGACGAGTATCAATCGGCTTGGAGATAAAATCATCAAAACCGTTCGCTAAAAATTCTTCAGCCTGACCTATCAAGGCGTTTGCCGTAAGAGCCACTATCGGTTTTTTGTAGCCAAATTCCCGTATAATTTTTACCGTCTCAATTCCGTCCATATCGGGCATCATGTGATCCATAAATATAATGTCGTATTCTTTGCCCGCTTTTATTTTGGATATTGCGCCTTCTCCGCTCATAACCGTGTCTATCGTTAATCCGTATGGCACCATTAAACCTTCCGCAACCAGCAAATTCGACTCTACGTCATCAACAATTAAGACGTTTCCGTAAGGCATATATTCGCGCACAATATTCAGATTTTTCAGTCGGGAAGGCTCTTTTATACGGAATGTTTGCAAATTCTGCACAACATCCTTACCCAAAACATCCGAGCAATTTGTTGTTTCCTGAGGCAGGCGCACCGTAAATGTCGTTCCCTCAAACGGCTCGCTTTCCACCGTAATTTCGCCGTTCATCATTTTTACCAGACGCCACGTAATGTTCATACCCAAACCCGTTCCCTGAATGCTTCGGTTCGCCTCTAAATTGTAGCGGGAATATTCCGTAGAAAACACCTTGTTTTTCTGCTCTTTGGTCATACCCTGTCCTGTGTCTATTACTTGGAAAACAAGCGTTTTCATATATTTCTTTTTGTCGCTGCATTCTTCAACGTGAACTTTAAGTTTTATGCTTCCTTTTTTGGTGTATTTATAGGCGTTCGACAAAAGATTGTTCAAAATTTGCTTAATACGCAGTTCGTCGCCAAAAAATTCCGCGGGAATGTTTTCGTCCACGTAAAGTTCAAATTCCACGGATTTACTGCCTTGCATCATATTCAAATGCACCGTGTCGTTTATTAAACTTGCAACCTCGTATTTGCTTAAATTCAGTTCCATTTTGTCCGCTTCAATTCTCGACAAATCCAAAATATCGTTAATTATGGCGACCAGCAAATCGCCCGAATTGTAAATTTGAGTGAGCACTTCCTGCGTTTTGGGCGGAAGTTTTTTATCCTGCAAATGAATTTCAGCCATACCCAAAATAGCGTTCATAGGCGTGCGAATTTCGTGGCTCATCATCGCCAAAAACTTACTTTTTGTTTTGTTGGCAATAATCGCCTGCTCTTTTGCCTCAACCAACTCCGTAATATCTATAGAAGTTTGAAGGTGCACCATTTTACCGTTGTACAGCTCTATTAAACAGTCGGTATTCTGATACGTGCGACCCGTAAGTTCGCTTTTTTCTTCCCATCTTACAATGGTGTTCGGGTCTTCTTTAAGTTTATGGCAAGGACACCAATCGCATATTTTATAAACGTCTTTCATAAACACCGAGTAGCACTTTTTCCCGACGACGTCGCCCGTTAAATTGTAGTTCTTTTTCATTATGTCGTTTACAAAAATCAACTCTCCGGTATCAAGGTCGTTAACGTATATCATAGCGCTTACTCCGTTAAGAATATGCCCTAAAACCTGTTCCATTTTTTGGGAATATTCCGCTTCTTTAATTCTGGCGATATATCTGCCCGAAGCGCGCATTAAGGCTACGCTCAGCAATATGGTAAGCAAAAGATTTATAATAATAATAGCCGCCAGCGTGCTCATCATACTGTTGAAATATTCGACGACAGGCACAAATATTCCCAAATGCCAACCGTTGTTCATACGCTGGGAAAATACAAATATTTCCTCTCCCCTGTAATTTTGCGTTCTGAATTCAAAAATTTCGTCATTACCCCAAAAAAGCGCAAAATCGGAGTTAATACTATCGACCGCCGTCCCCAAAAAATTAGGATTAGGATGAGCCAATAAATTCTTATTTTTATCCGTTAAAACACCGTACCCGCTTTTGGCGTCCGCAAAACGTAAATTTATTACATACTCCCCTATTCTTTCAAGTTCCGCAGATACCACCACTACGCCCAAGGAATTGCCTTTATCGTCAAAAATTTGGCGAACGTAAGATATAACGGGCGTTTTCGTTGTATATTCAAGATAAGGGGTAGTCGCAACAGTATTTCCGCCCGCTATAATCGCCGCCTCGTACCACGGGCGCAACCTCGGATTATAGCCCTCGGTCGGAACCCATCCCGTTCCGTCAAGATACGCGCCGTTAAACGGTCCGGCGAATACGTCAAAAACCCCGTAAACGCCTTCAAATCCCGATACTCTCGCTTCATTCAGAGACAAAAACTCCGTCATTTCGGTCATATATTGCAAAATATCATCGGCGTCCGCTCCAAGTTTTATCATACTGCGAATAGTCTGCGAAATACTCTGAAGAGTGGTTTCCACCTCCATTAAATCGGTTTCGATTTTCGCCGCGGTAAGCGACAACGCGCTTTGCGCTTTCTCGTTCAAATTACTGTGGACGATAGTTATAACAAACAAACAACCGCTTGCGCTCATCAAGAAAAAAGCTATCCACACCAAGAGCAACTGCGTTTTTATAGGACGCGCCGAAACTTTCGCTCTGTTAAGTAAATCAGCAAAGGACATTTTCACCTCTCTCAATTAAATATAAAAACACCGCTCAACAAAAATGCCAATGTTATTTTTCACACTATATTAACAATATAATATACTATAAAAAATGCAAAATTGCACAAAAAAACCTTATTAAGTCTTTATTAGTCCCAAAAACAATAAAAATTATACCATTGAAGCGGAGTTTTTCTTGCCTGCTCCCCTATCTGCCCCACAAAATCACGCATAGCACGGTCAATAAACTCCCTGCGTTTTTTTCGGTCTGTGTTTGGAATTTCTATAATGTCGCCCGCGCGAAATGTATAATTTTCTATTTTTTGCCTTGTCATAAAAACGGGAATTATCGGCGTTTGCGTCAAGCAGGCAATTTCAAATATCCCGCGCGGAAACTTTGCTTTTTCGCCCAAAAATTCTATTTCGCCGACGTTTTCGTCAATAAATCTGTCGCCCAACGCCGCGACTATCTCGCCGTTTTGAAGAGCGGCGTTTATTTTCAGCGCGGTTTCTATATGGTTTTCGTCGAGCGTTATTATTTTCACTTTGCGGTTTTTGTCGAAACCGTCGTAAACTTTCTTCATTTTTTCGCCGTCCCGCTCTACCATCAAGATATTTATCGGCGCGTTCAGCCGTTCGCCCAAGATTTCGGAGGCAATCCAAAAATTTCCTATGTGCGACGAGAGCAAAATTACGCCTTTGCCGTTTTTAAGCGAGTTTGATATTCGGTCTTCGTTCTGAGTCTGATATTTTATTTTATCGTTTTTTCCAATCAGCAAGCCCGCTCTGTGAATAATAGTTAAAGAAAACGAGAAAAAATGCGCGTAATAATCGAAAAAGCTTGTTTTTAAGCCCAAGCGCTTGCGAAATTGCCTAATCGCCTTTTTTGCTTTTGCGTTTATTATCGTATAGACAAAACAAACGGGAACAAGTAGTACGTACGCGGGCGCGAAACCGAAGATTTTAATCAGCGCAATAAATATGTTTATCCCGAAACCCCAACCTTCGGTTTTCCCGCTCCATTTTTCGTCCGACATTTTTTACAGCTCAATAGCCTCGTTAATCAGCATAATCGGAATATCGCTTTTTATCGGATAGAGGTATTTTTTGTCCTCGCGAATAAGTCCGTCTTCTATTCTTTCGCTAACAAGTAAGCCGCCGCGATTTTTAAGCTGCTTTGCGCCGATTTTTTTGTTCAAATCGCGAATTATGTCTTTGTCCGCAAATTCAACTTTCTGCTTTGTTTCGGGGCAACATAATATTTTAACTAAATCCTGGTTCATTTCTACCTTCCTTTTTTTATCTAAAAAATCTATCGTAAAGCGCTTCTACCGCTTTTTTCTCGTCAGCGGTGCTTACGCCGAACACAATGCTCAACTCGCTGCTTCCCTGATTAACCACCTTAATATTTACGCCTGATTTCGCAAGAGCCGTTGCCGCGTCGCCCAAAACTCCGATTTTGTTTCGCAAGCCCTCGCCCACAAGCGCGACCAAACTTAAATTTTCTTCTTTTTTAAGGCTGTCGGGTCTCAACTCGCCTTCTATCTTAGCCGTAATACGGTTTATATCGTCCTCGTCAAACTGATTTTGGTTTAAAACTACGGAAATATTATCCACTCCCGACGGGCATTGTTCGTATGAATATCCCAAATCTTCAAAAACTTGCAAAAGTTTGCGCCCAAAACCTTTTTCGCGGTTCATCATAAATTTTTGCAGGTTAAAGGAACAAAATCCGCTTGCCGAAGCAATTCCGACTACGGCGTTTTCTTCATTCGGGTCGCGGTCGGATACTATGCGCGTACCCCCGTTTTCCAGATTATTGGTATTTCTGAGACGAATAGGGATTTTCTTTTTCATAACGGGTTTTACCGCTTCTTCGTGAAAAACGCTGAAGCCCATATACGAAAGTTCCCGCATTTCACGGTAAGTAAGCTCCTCTATTTGCTTGGGATTACTTATGGTTTTGGGATTTGTGCACAAAATCCCGTTTACGTCCGTAAAGTTTTCGTATTCGGAAGCGTTAACGGCGGCGGCGACAAGAGCGCCCGTCAAATCCGAGCCGCCTCTGCTGAAAGTAACAATATCTCCGTCGGCGCTCACTCCGAAAAATCCGGGAAAAATTACGACATATCCGTCGTCTATATGGTCGCGCAGTTTAATCAGGTTAGCGTTTCCTTCGGCTTTAATCAGCGCGTCGCCGAAGTTTGCCGTTACAATTAATTCTATATCCATCGGCGAAACAAATTTTGCGTTAATTCCGACGGTTTTGGCGTAAATCGCAAAGAGTTCCGCATTCAAATCCTCGCCCGAAGCGACAATCGCGTCTCTGTATTTTCCCGAATTGTTTTTGCTCGCCGCAATTCTCTCGTCCAAGCGCGCTAAAACGGCGTCAATGGTTTCGCGCGTAAGTTTAAGCGGCTCGTAAATGTCGTAAAAACGCTGTTTAACGGCGGCGACGTCTTCGGCGATGTTTTCGTCCGCCAAGCTTTTTTTAGTTATCGTAATAAGATAGTCGGTAATTTTTGTCTCAACGCCCTCGGCTTTTCCCGGAGCGGACAAAATAACCGCTTTTCTTTCGGGGTTAAGCTTAAGAATGTTTACAATTTGCTCCATTTTTCGGCTCGTGGCAACCGAGCTTCCGCCAAATTTACAAGCAATAACAGGCATCATTTTCTCCATAAATAACAGTTGTCGATATAACAAACCCTCGAAAATACTATTTATTACGTACATATTACGCAAGAAAATCAAATTTTCGCATTTTTCAGGTAATTTTCAAAAAAAATTACTTTTTTTTAATTTTCCCCTTGACAAGGGGTGTGGTAATTTAGTATTTTGTTTACCGTAATTTTGATATAAAACTGAAAAAGGACAAATTAAAGATGAAACAAAAAGTTGTATTTACGGAATCGACGAACAGAGCGCTGAAAAAAGCGGGCAATAATCTTGCCGTTCTAAGTTTCGCATTCGACTCTCACGTTGGATTCGATGTCCTTAATTGCAAAACTCAATTTGATTATACTCAGCTTGGTGGTTTCACAGGAGTTCATTCCTTCTTTTAGATGAATAATTGTTTCTTTGCCCCCCTAAAATAATATTACCGTCAGAATAGAACTTAAGTAAGCCCATTGCTTAATTTCGATAGGTTTCGGCGGTATGGGCTTTCAAGAACAGCACTGAAATTTTGTTAGATTTTTATTTCAGTGTCTTATGAAAGCCCGAGGCAAAGCAGTGCCGCAACCTCTCTGCTTTGCCTCTTTCTGTATTTTATAATCATAAGTTTCAAATTTATACAAAAAAAACGATAATATCAATATCAAACGATAATATCAATATGAATTTTACACTTTTTATTTTTTTCTGTAGTCTAAAACTTGATTTTCCTGTAATCCAATTCGTAATCCAGCATCTGAGCGACCTCTTCTATGGACAAATTACTTGTTTCCATAACAAGCCCTGCTATCGGTTTTATTAAATTCACAACCTCGTTTACACGCGCGAAAAACACTTCTTGCGGATTTTGTGCGCCTTCCAGATATGAAGGAAGTCCTTTTCGGATTGTTCTTGTCCAAAGAGTTTCGGGAGTGTTATGAAGCAGGATTATATAGGAATTTTTTTGCAACATTTCTTTTGCGGTGTCATTCATAAAAGTACTTCCGCCTGTCGAAAGCAAAACATTTTCAAAATTCTCCATATATTTTATGGCGCGCATCTCTAATTCGCGAAATTTTTCTTCGCCGTGCCGCCTATATATCTCCCTGAAAGAAAGATGCGTACGCTCTTCTGCTTCAAATATTTTCTCTATTTGCTCGTCAAGATCGTAAAACGGAATTTTGCGCAACGACGCAAGCCTGAACCCAATATTACTTTTGCCCGACGATTTTGGTCCCGTTACAATTATTCTCATAATGACATTCTCCACGGATTGCTGTTTGTTTTTTACCGATTTTTTCATTGATTTTATCGGTTTTCATACATAAATATATATTTTCGGCAGACATTTTGCAAATAAAAACGCACTTTTTGTATTTTTTCTTGCATTCTGTCTGTATTTTTTACTATTTTAGTGCGGATTAATGGAGGAAATATTGATGAAACATATTATTTTTTGTTTATTGGCGGCAACATTGTTAATTACATCTTGCCGAGAAGAAACTGTTTCAAATGAGCCTGCAATTATGCAAATAGGCTAAGCGGCTCTGACCGAAAGGGATTTGATAACGGCACTCGGGGAAGATGCAACTCCCGAAGAAAAACTAAACTTCATCAGAGAGTGGTCTAACACGGAACTGACGTATCAGGCAGCACTTGATTTGGGACTTCACAGAGATGAAAACACAAGGCGCATAATTCACGATATGCAACGCAACCTCCTTTCCGTATTATATATACAACAAGCAATCGGCACTGCGAAACCCGTCGAACTTACAATCAGCGATATTCATCAGGAATTCAGAGATAACGCACAATTATACATACGCCAAGAGCCTGTCATTCGAGCCGCAAGAATTGCTCTTCCCAACCTCAGAATGGCGTGGCAAGTAAGAGAAGGACTCAGCGTAGAAAATTTCCGTGCGCGAAGCAATGCCCATTCTTTGGAAGAAACGCCACAGTTTGAAGATATAGTATTTATGCCGCAGTCGGCATTCACGCCCGTTACTTGGAATACGGTTTTCACCACCAGGGTCAACGGATTAACCGCCCCGATAGGAGAAGACGACAGATATTACATCTACTTGATTTTGGCTCGGGAAAACGCAGGAACCCCCGCACTTTTGGAAGAAGTTATAGATTTGATTAAACGCAATCTGCTGACAAGAAAGCAAAACGAAGTTGTCGGAGATATTTTCTCAAGATTGCGCAACCGCACCGATTACACATTCGACAGAGAATTTATGGCAAATTTAGGAAAACATCAAACAGTAAATATCGAAGCGCAACAGCCGCAAGAGCAAGCGGAGGATTAAATAAATGAAAAAAACGATACTTGCGATTTTGTTTCTTGCAACATTGATTTTCGCCTCCGAATTTACGCGCGACCGAGTAATTGCCGTTGTCGGTGATTCCGCGATTTTGTATTCGGAAGTAAGCGTATATACAGATATGAAATTGCAACAAACAGGCGGCGATGCACTAATGAGAAACGTGATTTTCGAGCAAGCGCTTGAAGAACTTATAAACAGCCGAATTTTGGTAGCCCACGCCAATGCCGACACAAATATACACATATCGGATTTTGACGTTTGGGAGCAGGTCGATAACAGGGTAAACCAAATCCTTGCACAACACAGATTGACTATGGACCAATTAGTTATGGTATTGCGCCAACAGGACAATATGAGCTTTGAAGAATTCCGAGAACAAATTTCAATACAAACCCGTCAAGAAATGATACGACAGCAGGTAATGCACCATTATATAGTCGATAGAGATTTGTCTCGCGAAGAAGTCAGAAACTTTTACAATAACTTCAAAGACTCTCTTCCCCAACTCGGCGAAAGTGTGCGCTTGCAAAAAATAGAAATGCAGGTCGGAATTGACTCCGCCGCTCGCCAAAGAGCATTTGACACCATTGTTTATATCCGCCGTCAGATTGTGGAAAGAGGCGAAAGATTTGAGGATATGGCAAGAAGACACTCTCGCGAACCGGGCGCCGAAACAACAGGCGGAGATTTGGGCTTTGTCGCAAGAGGAACACTTGCGTTGGTCAGATTGGAAGCCGCGGCATTTGCGCTTGAGCCGGGCGAAGTAAGCGCGCCAATCGAAACGCGGTTGGGTTGGCATTTGTTGAGGGTAACCGAAAGAAGCGGACAAGGTGTTCGGGTTTTCCACATATTTATTCCTGTAAATCCTAACGAAAAAAACATAGCCCAAG
Organism: Chitinivibrionia bacterium; assembly: GCA_009779925.1. NCBI lineage: Bacteria > Pseudomonadati > Fibrobacterota > Chitinivibrionia > Chitinivibrionia bacterium. The sequence continues at coordinate 33,999 of WRAZ01000006.1, read as the reverse complement.
CAATGCAAAGTTTGGATTCAACTGCAAATTCAAAGCCTACGGAAGAACAATTTACGGCGGCGGTTGAAAAATTCAGCACAGACAATATCACAAGATCGTTCGGCGGAGATTTAGGTTGGCAGACAGTCCGAACTCTTGACGCACCCGTCCGAAACAGTTTGCCGAATTTGAATGTCGGAACAGTAGGGCAGGCATTTCGCAGAGAAAACAGCGTTTTTCTCTTCAGAGTAAGCGACTACAACCAAAATCGCACTATGGATTTTGAAAACGACTTCGACGATATTGCCAGATTTGCCTCGCAGATGAACTCTCAAGAAAGATTATTGGAATTAATAACTCGTTGGCGCAACGACGTATTTATTCAGATTTACCGTTAATCCAAATGAACGACGACAAATCTTGCGCACAATACGGAGCGCTCGCACAAATTTACGACAAAGTAATGTCTTTTTTGTCATATAATTCGTGGTTTGATTTAATTTTGAAAATTTGCAGTCAAAACGGTCTAAAAAAAGATGCAAAAATTTTAGAACTCGGCGCAGGAACAGGAACTTTAGGAAAAAAACTCAGCGAGAGCGAGTTTTCTTATCAAGGATGCGACCTATCTTTCGAAATGGCGCAAATCGCAAAAAACAAAGGGCTTGATTTTGTCTGTGCCGACTGCCGAAATTTACCGTTTAACACTAAATTCGACCTCTTACTTTTCCTTTTTGACGGAATAAATTACATTTTTGAGGCGGAAGGTTTTACCCAAACCTTTGAAGAAGCTCACAGAGTTTTAGCAGACGGCGGACTTTTTTTGTTCGACATTACCACGCAAACCAACTCAAAAACTTATTTCACAAACTATCGCGAGGCGCTTTCAGGCGAAGACTTCACTTATATTCGCGAAAGTTATTACGACGAAAAAAACTGTATTCAGCACAACGATTTTGATATTTATCTTCGCCAAGAAGACGGAAATTACGGAAGATTTAAAGAAAAACATCGCCAAAAGGTGCGCAAAGTAGAAGAAATAGCCGCATTTATTCCGAAAAACTTATTTGACACGGTTGGTATCTGGGGAGACTTCGAACAAACTCTATACAATAAAAAAAGCGAACGAGTGCATTTTTTACTTCGTAAAAAGTGATTTAAGGCGCAATTTCCAAAGCAAAGCAAGCGCCTCGCTGACGATTTTTGACGACATTTTTGATACGCCGAGTTCTCTGTCCTTAAAAATAATGGGAATTTCTTTTATTTTCAGCCCTTTTTTCTGCACGTAATAGTTCATTTCCACTTGAAAAGAATAGCCCGAAGAAGCAACGCCGTCTAAGTTTATCGCGCGTAAAGTATCTACGCGGAAACATTTGAAACCGCCCGTGCAGTCCATAATTTTTATTCCTGCGATAAAACGCGCCGCCATATTTCCGAAATAACTCAAAAGCAGACGTTTGAGGGGCCAATTCACCACATTCACTTTTCCGTCGATATAACGCGAGCCGATAACCAAATCCGCAGTTTGCGCCGCTTCTATAAAGTTTGGCAAATAGTCGGGATTGTGCGAAAAGTCGGCGTCCATTTCGAATATCAGGTCGTATTTTTTATCATCTTCAAGCGCCCACTTGAAACCTGCGATATATGCTTTTCCCAAGCCGTCTTTTTTGCAACGGTCGAGAACGAAAATCCCGTCAATATTCTTTGACATATCCTTTGCTATCTGCGAAGTTCCGTCGGGTGAATTGTCGTCAACAATCAAAATATGCGCTTTAGGCAAACGTTTTTTGATTTGCGGAATAATAAGCGGAATATTGTCTCTTTCATTGTAAGTCGGAATAATTATAAGAACTTTTGGCTCAGTTGCCATAAATTTTCTCCCTTAATTCGTCCAGTTCCGTACGAATCTTTTTTATTTCTTTTAGCGTTTCGGGTAAATTTTCTTCAATTTTGTCTATACGACGACGTTTCATAAGGTCTATTGCGGGCGAGCCTGTTATTTTTGACTGTGCGGGATAGCTCTGCTGAATTCCCGCCTGTCCGCCGACAAAACTATCGTCGCCTATTTCTATATGTCCGCCGAAGCCTGCTTGTCCTGCAATCATAACGCGGTTTCCGATTTTGGTGGAGCCTGCAAATCCGACCTGCGCCGCAATTCCGCAACTCTCCCCTATTTCGCAGTTGTGGGCAATCATAATCAAATTATCAACTCTTGCGCCTTTATGGATAATTGTGTCCGCGAAATTTCCTCGGTCTATGGTAGTGTTAGCTCCGATTTCTGCGTCGTCTTCAATTAAAACAGAGCCGAAGCAGGGGATTCTCAAAAATCTTTTGCCGTCAAAGGCGTTGGCAAAGCCCTCGCTTCCGATAACCGCGCCGCTTGCAATAATTACGCGAGAGCCGATTTTTGAGCCGTAGCGAATTATTGCGCCGGATTGAATATGGCAATCGTCGCCGATAATCGTGTTTTTTTCTATGACCACGCGAGCGTCGATTTTCGTTCTTTTGCCGATTTTCACGTTTTCACCGATAACCGTTCCCGCAGCGACAGATACGTCTTCGCTTATCATTGCGGATTTGTCGATTATCGCATCGCAGGAGATTGCTATACATTGCCCGTCAAAAATAGGTTTGTCGTCTTCAAAAAGCTGTGCTGTTATAGCATACGCCCAATATGGGTCTCGAACGATTATTGCAGGTTTTTCACCCAAATCCCAACCTTCTTTTACAAAAACCGCCGCCGCCTTTGAGGATTTGGCGTCTTCAATATAATTGGGCTTAACAATAAACGAAACTTGGCTTTCATTAGCAAGTACAACAGAAGAAATGCCCGAAATTTCGAGCATTTCGTTGATTTTGCCGCAAAGAATGCCGCCTGTCGCGTCTATAATTTGTCTTAATGTCAAAATTATCTTCCTGCGTTAAGCGCTCTTACCACTTGGTCGGTTAAGTCGTAAACAGGTTTTGCAAAAACAATTCCCGCTCTCGCATCAAATATGAAGTCGTAGTTTTCGTCTCTTGCGATTTGGTTAATTATTGTGTTTATTCTTTCTATAATAGGGCGCAAAAGTTCGTTATTTCGCTGAGCCGCCAAGCCTTGCTGTCCGAAATGCTCCTGCAAAAATCTTTGATACGCCATTACGGAATCCTGAATTTCTCTGCGAAGTTCGGTTCTGCGGTCTTCGCTGAGAAGAAGAGCCTGCCTGTTGAGGTTTTCTTCCATTCTGAGGATGTTTTCCTGCATTCTTGTTGCTTCTTGCTCCCATCTTTGATATTCGCGGCGAAGTTCTTCTTCCGCGCGTCTTGTTCCGCTGTATTGGCTCAAAACTTCGTCCGAATTAACAAAACCAATTCTGAGTTGCGCTGAAGCACCGATTGCCAAAAACATAATGATTGCAATTACAAAAGCCATTTTTTTCATAAACGAGTTCTCCTCCGTTTTTTCATTTTTTAAATTTAACGGCACTAATATACTATTTTGGCGACACCAAAATGGGTGAGAATATAACATTTTTTACAAAAAATCGGCATTCACTTGATTTTTTTGTGCTAACCACGCCGCAATATAGTATATTTATCGTGAATAAATAATAAAAAATGGAGATAATATGAAAGCTATTCTGATTTTTTTGATGTTCTTGTTGTGTTTGCCTGTGGCGGCTACAAGTGCGGATAATGCAACGGACAGAAGCGATTTCGGAGTTTTCATTCACGAAAACCCTGCAAACGAAAGAGCTGTTTTCGATATTTTAACCCCTGAACCGACAGACATCAGAGTTTTGATTTACGACAATCAAGGCAATGTCCTTTTCTCTAAAAACGGCTCAACCAAAAGAGTCGGCAATGCAAATCTGCTCCAAATGAAATGGGACTTAAACGGAAGAAACACCAACCGCAGAGTTGCCGCAGGAACATACATAGTCCAAGCAACGGCAAGAAGCACAACTACCGGTCAAATATATCAGTATTTTGCGCAGTTGGGTGTAAGAAGGTAAAAAACATATATAATATGGGCGACCGAGGGTCGCCCTACATCAAAAAATCAACACAAACGTTCCCGCCACTATAAGAATTGCGCCGATTATTTTCTTTACGCTTACTGTTTCTCCCAAAATCACAAACGCTAAAATCATTGTTATGACTATGCTTAATTTGTCTATAGGCACAACTTTTGACACATCACCTATTTGCAATGCCCTGTAGAAAAACAGCCACGAAATTCCTGTTGCAAGCCCTGAAAGTATAAGGAACACCCAGCTTTTTTGAGTTATTGCCGCAACTTCGGCGTGTTTTCCTGTAGCAAAAACTATAATCCAAGCCATTGCTAAAACCACAACTGTTCTGATAGCCACCGCGAGATTTGAATTTACCCCTTCAATGCCGACTTTTGCAAAGATTGCAACAAGCGCGGCAAAAAAGGCAGCAAGTAAAGCATAAACTACCCACATAACTTAATCCACAAATCTCTTTACAGCGCCCTCGTCTGCGCTTACCGCAAAATGAGCGTACATTTTAAGCGAGTCGGACACAAAACGCTCGCGCTTTGGCTTGAACGCGTCTTTTCCTTTGACGCGCTCTTCACATCTGCGTTTATCCAACTCGTCCTGCGACGCTTTCAAATTTATGCTTCTGTTCGGAATTGATATTTCTATAATATCGCCGTCGCGCACAAGTCCTATTGCGCCGCCGCTTGCCGCTTCGGGAGAAATGTGCCCGATGGAAAGCCCGCTTGTTCCGCCCGAAAATCTACCGTCCGTAATAAGCGCGCATTCTTTTCCAAGCCCAATTGATTTTATATACGAGGTCGGATATAGCATTTCCTGCATTCCGGGACCGCCTTTTGGTCCCTCGTAGCGAATTACCACAACGTCGCCCGCAACGATTTTTCCGCTCAAAATTCCCTCGCAAGCCGCCTCTTGGCTATCGAAAACCACTGCTTTGCCCGCGAAATTAAATATGCTTTCGTCAACGCCGGCGGTTTTTACAACGCAGCCGCGCTCGGCAATATTTCCGAACAACACGCACAAACCGCCGTCTTTTGAGTAGGCGCTCGGAACACTGCGAATACAGCCGTTGTCGCGGTCGTCGTCGAGTTCATCGTAGTAGGTTTCCTGCGCGCCCATTTCTATGCAATATTTGTTTGCGGGAGCGGATTTGAAGAATTTTTTCGTAATATCGTCGCAATTCGGCGATTTAATGTCGTATTTATCTATCGCTTCGGCAAGAGTTAAGCAATCGGCTCTCTTTACGCTTGTGTCTAAAAGCCCGCCGCGCGCCAATTCCGCCATAAGCCCAATTACTCCGCCCGCTCTGTGAACGTCTTCGATGTGATATTTTTCGCTGTTCGGCGCTACTTTTGAAATGCACGGAATTTTGCGAGAAAGCACGTCAATATCCGACATTTTGTAGTCCACGCCCGCTTGTTGCGCTATGGCGAGCAAGTGCAGAATTGTGTTTGTGGAGCCGCCCATTGCAATATCAAGCGCCACCGCGTTATTAAATGCCGCTTTACTCGCAATGCTTCTCGGCAAAACGTTTTCGTCGCCGTCGCCGTAGTATTTATTTGCATTTTCGACAATTTGTTTTGCCGCTCTTTTGAAAAGTTCCACGCGGTTTTTATGCGTCGCCAAAAGCGTTCCGTTTCCGGGAAGCCCCAAACCGATTGCTTCCGTAAGACAGTTCATTGAGTTTGCGGTAAACATTCCCGAACAACTTCCGCAAGTCGGACAAGCCGCCGCTTCAACTCCGGCAAGTTCTTCATCGCTGACGTTTCTGTCGCCCGCCATAACCATTGCGTCAATTAAATCGTATTTTCGACCGTTGCCTTTTCCCGCTTCCATTGGTCCGCCGCTTACAAAAATCGTCGGAATATTGAGGCGCATTGCCGCCATAAGCATACCGGGAGCGATTTTGTCGCAGTTCGGAATGCAAATAAGCGCGTCCGCCCTGTGTGCGTTTACCATATATTCTACTGTATCGGCAATTATTTCGCGGCTCGGAAGCGAATACAGCATTCCGCCGTGTCCCATAGCAATACCGTCGCAAATCGCCATAGTGTCAAATTCGGCGGCAAAACAGCCCATTTCTTCTATTTCTTTTTTGACCGTCTGCCCGATTTCGTGTAAATGTACGTGTCCCGGAACAAACTGCGTGAATGAATTTGCTATTGCTATTACAGGTTTTCCGATATGTTTCTTTTTAAGCCCGTTTGCGTGATAAAGCGCTCGCGCTCCCGACATAAGCCGCCCCTGCAAAACAGTATCGCTTCTCAATGGAATTTTCATTTTTTCTCCTTATGGTTCGTTGAATTTCCAAGGAACAAAATACTAAATGCCACAAAATAAAAAATGAAAAAATGAAAATTCACTCCACTTAGCCGCAAACAAATATTATATTACGGACAAAACAAGGTAGTGTTTTCCCGCTATCTTTGTTTAATTTTAATCTTTTTTACGTAGGAGGTTTCGATGGGAAAATTAGCTAAACTACTCGGTATTTTCGTGTGTGTGTGTGTATTGACGCTTGTTGGTTGCTCAAGCAGCGGCGGCGGTGGAGGTGGCGGCGGCGAGTCAATCGTTGGTACTTGGCGAGCGGATTTTGGTGGTGGGTCGTATGACATTGTTATCTTTAATGCGAACAACACCGGAAATTTTCGGGAGTTTGAAAATGGTGAGGTCGTTTGGGAGATGGCTTTTTCTTGGACGCAATCAGGCACAACAGTGACTGTCTCTGCTATGGGGGACAGCAATAGCTTTACTTATGAGGGCGGAAATACTGTCGTTGTTTGGGGTGATACCTTCACAAGACAGTAATTTGTAAATTTAGTAAATATAGGTACACAAACGCAAATTTGTGTGCCTTTTTTTATTTTCTGTATGTATTTTTTATTATTTTCTTTCACAATGCTTAAAAAAATAGTATTTTCACCTCAAAACAGAAAGGAAAATCGGGCAAACTTATGAAATTCAATCAAATAGGCGTTATTGTTTTTAAGAAAAACGCAGACGCTCAAAAACTCATTGAGCGATTGCTTGTTTGGTGCGAAAGCAAGAGAATTTCGCCTGTTTTTCACCCCGAAACGCCTTTTGAATTGGCGCAAATCGCAAAAAACATCGACGAATTTCTCGAAAAATCGCAGATTGTCGCGTCGGTCGGCGGAGACGGCACTTTTATATCGGCGGCGCATAATGTTCGATTTTGCGAAAAGCCGCTTATCGGCATAAACTTGGGAACGGTCGGCTTTTTGTCGGATATTGAAACAGACAACTTGGAGCAAAAACTGCAAAATATTTTGGACGGAAATTACAGAACCGTGCGAAGAATGGTTTTAGAGGTAAAACATTTCAGAGGCGGCAAAATTTTAGGAACATACAATGCCGTAAACGACATATATTTTAACAGATTGAGCATTCCGAAACTTTCATCATTTTCACTAAGCTGCGACGGAGATTTCATTACGGATTACGTCGCCGACGGAATAATTATCGCCTCGCCCAGCGGCTCGACCGCCTATTCGCTTTCGGCGGGCGGACCTATAGTTTTGCCCGATATGAACGCAATAATAATTACGCCGATTTGCCCGCATTCAATAAGCGAAAGACCGATAATTTTGCCGTCGCACAAGCCGCTTAAAATAAAAATCAACAAGAAAAACCCCGAAACCCTGCTTTCAGTTGACGGCTTTGAAAGCGTTAACCTTATGCCCGAAGACGAAATTGTAGTTTCGTGTCTCGATGAAAGCAAAAATCTTGTTCAATTTTCGCAAGAAAGTTATTTCGATTTGCTGAGAAGAAAATTAGGCTGGGGGAATTCTATAAGGAAGATTGAGGAGTGAGGAGTGGATATAAATCTGTTAGAAGAATTCGGCAAATATCAAAAACTTGGCGAGCCAGATAAAAAAGAAAAAGCCGAGATATGGCAAACCGCCATAGGACTTCAGCGAACAGACAACTTAACGCCATCAAAATATCTTATTGAAACGGCTAAAGAAAACATTGACGGCAAGCTCACTATTCACGAAGTTAAAGAGCGAATAAACACATATTACGAAACAAATCCGAACACTCAACCCCAAAAACGAACGGAAGAAGCCGACAAAACATCCGTTCGTATCGCCGAGGTGCTTGGTGAAAAAACGTTTAAGTTCAGCGTTGCCGAATATATTGCTATTCACAAACGTTTGTTTGACGGAATATTGGTAAACGGCGAAGAAATCGCCGGTAAATTTCGCACGGTAAATATAACAAAAAAGCAGGAAATTCTAAACAACGACACGGTTTTATACAGTAGCGCGCATAGTTTGAAAGAAACGCTGGAATACGATTTTGAGCAGGAAAAAAATTTTAATTACAACGGTCTTAATGCCGGCGGCGTTATTGAGCGCATAATGAAATTCACATCGGGAATTTGGCAAATACACCCGTTTCGCGAAGGAAATACGAGAATAACAGCGGTATTTATCGTTAAATACCTCAGAACATTTGGCTTTAACATCAACAACGACTTATTTGCCGAGCATTCCGAGTATTTTCGCAACGCTTTGGTTAGGGCAAATTACAAAAACGTGGAAATAGGCGTTTATCAAAGTTTTGAATATTTGCGTAAATTTTTCGGAAATTTACTTCTTGGCGAAAACAATGTTTTGAATAGTTGCGATATGCAGTTGCCGTTGGCAATTACCAATAAACCACCAGAAAACCACCAGAAAACCACCAGAAAACCACCGGAAAACCACCGGAAAATTATCGACATTTTAACAAACGAGCCCAATATTAGCCGTAGAAATTTGTCTGAACGCTTGGGATTGACTGAAAATCAGACACGAAATATTCTTGATAAATTACGGAATGCGGGAAAAATCAGGCGTATTGGACCGGATAAAGGCGGGCGTTGGGAAATTATAGAGGTATGAAAATAATACCGTTTCTGCGCTAATTTTGTATAAACACTGAATTTTGTCTTTTGTTGTCAAACAATGTTGGCGATTATGTATTTGCGTTTGCGCAAATAGTATTTTTCCATAACAAAAACAGAAAAAATGCAAATTAAGGAAAATGGTATCTATGCTCAACTACCTTAAAATAAACAACCTCGCGCTGATAAAAAACATCGAACTCGAACTCGAAAACGGGTTTTGTGTTTTTACGGGCGAAACGGGCGCGGGAAAATCTATATTGATGGGAGCGATAAGTTTGCTTCTGGGCAGTCGCGCCTCTGCCGAGACTATAAGAAACGGCGAAGCTAACGCAGAAGTTGTCGGTTCGTTTAATTTTGACAAAATTCCCGAAAGCCTGCAGCTTATTCTTGACGAAAATGCTATTTCGGCGGGCGATAAATCTCTTGTGATTAAAAGAATAATTGCGAGCGAATCGTCCAAAAACAAGATTTTGATAAACGGAGAAATCTGCTCGCTTTCAACGCTGAAAGCAATCGGCGAAACTATAATTGACCTGCACGGACAGCACGACCACCAAATGCTTTTGAACGAAGATGCGCCGTATCAGATTATAGATAAAATTAAGGAAATCGCCGCCGAAAAACAGAAGTTTAATGTCTCGTGGGAAAATTATTGCACTGCCGAAAAAAATCTTAACGCGCACATAAAAAAATGCGAAGAATTACAGAAAAAAGAAGATTTTTTGCGCTTTGAATTTGACGCCATAAAAACACTCGAGTTAAAATCGGGCGAAGAAGAGGAGATGGAGCGAGAATTCGCGTTTTTGTCGTCTGTTTCGCAACGTATTCAAACAGCGGCGGGAATTAGCGACATATTAAACGGCAACGAAAACTCTTCGGGAATGATGACAGATACCTCTAATTTGCTTAAATTACTGCAAAATATAGCGGAGACGGACAAATCTTTTGAAAATTGGTCGCAGGAATTAAAGCCGTTTTTGCAAATCCTTAAAGAATTGGAGAAAACCGTAGGTAAATACGAAAGTTCGGCAGAAGATGCTGACCCTGCAAAACTGGACGAATTAAACGAACGAATTGCCAAAATCCAAAAACTAAAAAAGAAATATGCCTGCTCATTTGAAGAACTTTTGCAGAAAAAAGACGACCTGCAACACCAATTGGAAGCAATAGAAAACGGCGATTTTGAAAAAGGCGAATTGGAGAAAAAACTTGCGGCGACAAAAAAAGATTTAGAAACAACCGCTTCAATTCTGAGCGATTTACGAAAGAAAACCTGCAAAAACTTTGACGTTGCAATCACCAACGAAATGGCAAAACTCGGCTTTAACGGCGGGGCATTTTTAACGCAATTCACAAAAAAAGAGAAAATCGACCAAAACGGCGCTGATGAAATAATTTTCACAGTCCGAACAAATTCGGGCGAGCAGTTTTTACCGCTTGCAAAGACGGCTTCGGGCGGTGAAATATCGCGGATAATGCTCGCCGTTAAAACAACTCTCGCCGAAAGCGACACTGTTCCGATAATGATTTTCGACGAAATTGATACGGGGGTTGGCGGCGAAATTGCCTCGGATATTGCAAAAGCAATCAAAAAATTGGCGAAAGACCACCAAATTTTGGTAATTTCTCACCTTCATCAAATTGCCTCGCAGGCGGATTTTCAGTATGCCGTGTACAAAACACACACGGACGGACGAACTGAAACCAAAATCGTAAAATTGAGTAAAGAACAGAGAATTACCGAAATAGCTCGAATGCTCGGCGGTGAAAACGAAACAACAATAAGACACGCAAAAGAACTGTTGAAATGAAATTTATTGTAAGGGCAGGTTTTAAACCTGCCCTTACTTTTTGAGCATTTTAGTTTTTTCTTGACATTTTCCGTATGGCGTTATATTATATTAGTATGCGCAAAACCTCGAATAAGGAGAATTTTTTTATGAACAATAAGGGATTTACATTAGTTGAACTTATGGTAGTTATTACAATTATCGGAATTTTGGCGGCGACGGCTGTTCCAAGAATGACAGTTGCTGTTCACAGAGCAAGAGCGGCGGAAGGGCAACAAATTTTAATGACGATTGCAAATAAGCAACACATATTCAGAGCGGAACACGATTGGTTTATAACGCTCCCAAACAATAACGCGAACATCATAGTTCTACTCGGATTTGACACTCCACCGACTTCAAATTTTTATGATTTCACAGTAGCAACAACAATGGCAGAAGAAGGCGCACAGCAACCGCCTAACAATTTCGCTATAGGAGATCTTGTTTTCGGCGACCAATTTGTCGCAAGAGCTACGTTGCGTCCCGGTGGTATCGGACCTGTACAAGCAGGCAGTATTGCTATTGACCATTTTGACCGCCGCACTACAGACCCTATTAACCCGCCTAATGATATGAACTTTCTTCTTCCGCAATGGAGAGGTGTTGCAGAATAGCCGAATAGCTTTTAATCATCCTGCACGTTTAGAACAAGCCGCTCGTAAAGCACGTTATCGAGGTCTATCATTAAAAGCGAGGCGATGAAAGCCATTACTTCCGAGAGCGTCATTACTACCGAAAGCGGATTTTTGGCGGGAACAATGCGGGTTTGACTGAAAGTTCTTGAATACACGGCATTTCCCGTTCTGAAATCAGTCATAACAAACGAAATCCTTAAATGAGCAAACCACTGATCGCCGCTGTTAAACTCTTCTATTGCCAAAATTGTTCCCGAAAGTTCAAAGTCGGGCGAACGTTCGTCTAAGCGGCGGGTTATTGCGTCAACAAGTCGAACGTCTTCCAAGTGTCTGAAAATCAGGTCGGTTATCATATCGGCGGGGCGGACTGCCCACAAATGGTCGGGATAAAAATCCAAACGGAAAGGGTTTTCGCGAAAAACAATGTTTGGGCGAGCGTATGCTTTTTCTATATCGAACGGACGCAAGCGGATTGTTATAGGATAAGGTGCAGGCGTTCGTCTGTCTTCAAATCTGTCGGGCGTGTAGTTCAGAATGTAAAAATTTCTGTGAAGCGGTCTGCCGCAACCGATTATAACAATAAGCAAAAAAAGCGCCGAAAGTATCGAAATAATTATAGTTTTTTTCTTCATTTTATCCTCCTTGGACGTTGCGTGTTGCCTCGCAAAATAATCGACGGATTTTCGACAAGCATAGCCGAGAGCTCGTTCAGGTTTTCCATTGTTATTCGCAAATCGCTGAGTGTTGCGCCGAAATCTTCGCGGCTTTGAGCAAAAGTTAAGCCGAAATTTTGCGACAATCCGTAAATGATAACCATAGTAGAGTCGAGATTTGCCAAAATGTCGAACAAACTTCCGTCATCCGAAAAACGATTAAGTATCAATTCCGCTGTTTGCGCCATATTGTTTACCCTTATTGTGATGGTATCGAGGCGCAAAATAAAATCGTTGCTGGCGGAATTTAGGTTTGACGTAAATTCGTTTATATTACTGAAAGTCTGAAACAAATCGTTCAGGCTGTCTCTGTTAACTACAGAATTTAAGTTTGACAAAAGTATTTCTATGTTCTCGAGAACGTTTTCCGCCTGCTCGGCAATTGACCCGAAAAACGAAGTGCGAGACGGCACAAGAGAGTGCGGAGGCAAAAGCTTTGCTTCGTTTGTGCCGCCTGTAATTTCTATGTGTCTTAGCCCTGTTATTCCTCCCATTCCCAACTCTATGACCATATCGTCTTTCATAGGAAAATCTTCTTCGACCTCAAAATCCACACGAACTACGCTTAAATTGCGAGGGTCATAACTTATGCGAATTACTTTTCCGATTGGTATGCCGCGAAAACGAACATCCATTCCTCTGGTAAGTCCCGAAAGCGACTCGCTCGTAAATTCGGTGTGGAATTGTACGGTCTGATGCGTAAGCCGAACGCCGATACCGACGACCAACAGAGCGACGATTACGGCAGACGATGCAATAACGAATACGCCGAGGCGAAATTTTTGTGCGGCTGTAATACTCAAACTTTTCTCCTTAATTTATACAATAAAATACATTATTGCTTTTGCCAAATAGTATTTTATCGGCAAAAAAACGAAATTAAACGGAAAAATTTCATTATGATCAGAGCAGTTTTATACAATTCGGCGATAGATGTACATTACAAAATTCCGAAATTCGGAGAACAAACGGATTTTATCGGACTTAACAGCGTCTCTTTTCCTGCGGGAAAGGCAATAAATTTTGCAAAAGCGGCAAAAATTCTCGGTGAAGAAGTAGAGGTATCGGGACTTGTCGGAAGCGGTGATATAACAAGATTTCGTAATTTTTTAGACGACTACAAAATAGCACACGACTTGTTTGAGGTATCGGGAGATACAAGAATAAACACTACAATTTACGAAGAAAAAAGCGGAATTTCGTATCATCTTAACAGCAAAAACAAACCGATTTTAGATGAAGAAATATCGATTTTTAACAAAAAATTGATGGAAAAAATTAATGTCGGCGATTTTTTGGCGTTTTCGGGAAGCGTTCCCGAAGGCTACGACGAAGAAATTTACAGAAAACTCATAGAGGAATGTAAAATAAAAAATGCTAAAGTTGCGCTTGACACAAGAGGAAATCCGCTAAAATACGGGCTTTCGGCGTTGCCTTTTTTAATATCGCCCAACGAAACCGAATTTCAATTTTTGTTCGGCGATGAAGTTAAGGGCTTGCACAATATAATACTTAAAGGAAAACGGCTGATAGAAAGCGGAATTGAAAACGTTTTTATTACTTTGGGCAAAGACGGCGTTGTGGCGCTTAACAAAAACGAGTGTTTCAGATGCCTGCCGCCCGAAATCGAAGAGCCGATAAATTCGGTTGGTTGCGGAGACGCGTTTTTGGCAGGAGCGGTCGTAGGATTTGTACGAGGATTTGATTTCAGTGAAGTTTGCAGAATGGCAACCGCAAGCGGCGCGCTGAATACCTTAACCCACGAGCCGTGTAAAATCAACCGAGACAAGGTTGGAGAAGTTATGGAAAAAGTAAAAATCGAAAGGATTTGATATGAGCGAAAAAGCAGAAAATTGGAACGCGAAGAGTTTTTTAGAAGAAATTACTAAAGAAATTATTCAAAAAGCAGGCGATAAAAAAGTTTTTCTACTTGTTTCGGGCGGAGTGGACTCTACCGTCCTTTTTGCGCTTCTGAACAAAGTTTTAGGACAAGACAGAGTGCTTGGTTTACACGTGGACAGCGGACTTATGCGACAGGGCGAATCGGCGGACATTATAGAATATATGAAGAAAAACGGCTTTGAAAACCTGCATATTTATAACGCGGAAAGCGACTTTTTAGGCAAACTTGCGGGCGTTTTTGCCCCCGAAAAAAAGCGCGAAATCATAGGAAACGAGTTTTTTGAGGTAAAAAGCAAAGCGCAGGCAAAATTATCGCTCAATGCAGACGAATGGCTCGTTGCGCAAGGCACAATTTACCCCGACGTCGTAGAAACAGGCAATAAAAACGAAAACAAAATAAAAACACACCACAACCGTGTGGATATGGTAGTGGAACTCATAGAAAAAGGGCTTGTAATTGAGCCGCTTGTATCGCTTTATAAAAACCAAGTGCGCGAACTCGGCGAACATTTGGGCATTCCGCGCGCGCTTGTATGGAGACACCCGTTCCCCGGTCCGGGACTTGGCGTTAGATGTCTTTGCTCAAACGGAAAAGCAGACGGAGAAATTTCACAAAAAGAAGCAACTGAACTTGAAAAAATCGCCGGAGAAAACGGATTTTCGGCAATTTCTCTGCCAATTCGTTCGGTAGGAATTAAAGACGGCGCTCGTACTTATGCGTACCCTGCTGTGGTTTTCGGAAAATACAGTTATGAAAACTTAGAAAAAGTTGCAAATTCGTTTACATCTCAAATAAATTCGATAAACCGTGTTGTTTTTTCGCTTTATTCCGAGTGCGACGACAAAAAATATTCAGTTAAAGAGGGATATTGCACTAAAGACCGCTTGGATAAACTTCGCGCGGTCGATAAAATTGTTAACAACGCAATAATTTCTTCGGGCGAATACGAAAAAATCTGGCAAATGCCTGTGGTTTTGTTGCCTGTCGTAAATTCCAAAGGAAATGAGACGATAGTTTTGCGCCCGATAATTTCAAAAGATGCTATGACGGCAAAGTTTTTTGATTTGTCGGAGCAGGCAATAAATGAAATAATAAAAAAATCAAGAGAAATTGCAGGGGTAGGCGATATACTGCTGGATATTACTCACAAACCACCGGGGACAATAGAATGGGAATAACAGAAAGGAAAAAAAATATGCGAAAATACGGAACTGCGGCGTTTTTACTTTTGATTGCAGTAGCGATTTCTTCTGCGCTTGACGGCTGTGCCGCCACAGGAAAAGCAAGCACTCAAATTGTTAAAAGTTCGTTTCCGCGCCACGAAACGCTTTATGTCGGAGGATTTCAATGGGACACACCGGGAGATTTTAACCCGCTGTCTATGCGCCCTTCATTTCCTGTTTCGGGTAATATTAACCTTGTTTATGAAACTCTTTTCAGTTTTAATGCGCTGACCAACTCTCTTAGCCCGATTTTGGGAACACGCTACGAGTTTTCAGGGGCTGTTCTGACTGTAGAATTAAACGAAAACGCTCGTTGGAACGACGGAGTGCCGCTCACTGTCGAAGACGTAATTTATACATTTTATCTCCACAAACGATACCCGACCAATTTAAGTTCGCACTGGCGATTTATTGACACCGTTTATACAAGACAGAATTCAATCCGATTCAGAATGAACCGAAACTTCTACAATCCGCTTGTTATGCGGGATATTATCACTTCTACTCAAATTTTGCCGAAACACGTGTTTGAATGGGTTGAAGCGGCGGCGATTATGGACGTAGAAACAAGCGATGCGGAAGTAATTCTTGCCCGCATTCGTCAGAATATGATGAGCAGAAACGTTGTGTCTTCGGGACCGTATAAAATTCATTCTTATGCAGAAAACTTAATAGCCTTGGAAAGAGACGACAATTATTGGGGCAACGAGACTTTGCATAACGGAAGACTTCCCGCGCCGCGATTTATAGTACACCCGACTTACGCCTCAAACGACGACTTTTCCAGAGCATTCGAAGCAGGCTACCTCGATGTGTCGCAGACGTTTTTCGCGCAAAATCGCGCTAATCAAGTAAAGCAAGACATCGACGCCGAAAACGGAATAGGTGCGCTTTATGTTCCGGGAGCGATAACTGCACTTGTAGTGAATTTCGGAGAAGCGTCGGAGCAATTCAGTCCAAACCCTGTTTTACGTTCCGCTGAATTCAGACGAGCTCTCGCTTGGGCAATAAATTACGAAAAAATACGGACTCTCGCACTCGGCGGCAATATTCCCGCAATTTCATCAGGTTTTATTATAAACGAAGGCAATGAAAGTTTATTCTTTAGTGAAGAAGACGTCGAACTTTACAGGATAAATCACAATCTTGATACGGCAAGACAAATTTTAGACGCCGCAGGGTTTACGTTAAGCGAAAACGGCAATTTGTTTGCGCCCGACGGTAAAATCATAGAAAGCATTTCCATAACTTTGCCGCGCGGTTGGACGGATTGGGAGCAGGCGGCTTTAATTATCGTGGAAAATCTGAGAGAAATAGGCGTTCTGGTACAAGTAAATTTAGTAAGAGAACGAGAATATTGGCATAATTTGAGTATGGGATTTTTCGACCTGATTATTTACACGCCTCGTCCCGAACAGAGCGCATCGCTTCCGTGGTCTCGCTTTGACGCAACGCTCAATTCGCAGGACTTGGCGCCGCTGGGTGTTGCTGTGTGGTCAAATCACGGACGTTTTATGAACGAAAGAATTTCGTATTTACTCCGAACAATTCCGCCGATGCGCGACACCTTACAAATGAAAAATGCGTATCGGGAACTAAACAGGCTTTTTATGGCGGAGTTGCCCGTAATACCTATAATGTATCGCCCAAAGCAATTCAAACAGTTTTCGACAGAATATTGGGGAATATCTGAAACAGACGAAACTTCGCGTAGCGCGGCGCTGAATTTAATCACGGCGGGCAATATAAAAGGGCTTTGGGAGATAGCGCCCAAACTCAGATGATTTTTTCAGGTTTTAGGTAAAATAAAAAAAAACGTGCAAACAGCATTGATTTGAATTATATTTAACAGATAATATGAAAGTATGTAAAAACACTCAACATAGGGAGGTTTTTTGAGTAAATGGGGTAAAAAGATTTCTGTCGGAGTAGGAACCTTGCTTTTATTTAGCATTCCGCTTCTTGCTTCGGTAGATATATTGTTGGCGGCGCACGAAACAGACAGCGCCAGAATAGAGGCGCTCGAACGTCGCCTGCCGTATATGGAAGCCAAAGTCGCTTCCACGTTGAGAGATGGGGCATCTTCGCCCGTTTCGTTTTCGGGAATGTTGCAATTACGTCCGCAGTTTCACAGTTTTTCGGGATTGGCGGATTCTTCGTGGCTTAATCTTGCACAACAAGGTTTTGTGTTTAACACCGACCAACCGCTTATCAGGCTCGGAATGGTGGTCTCCCCCGGCAGAAATTCTACTGCTTGGGCAACGATGGGCTTCAGAGCGTCATTTCCCGGTGTAAATTCATATCAGTTTTTAAATCCGAGAGACCCAAATAACCACGCAAACGACATAAGGGGCAATTGGTTTTATGACTTTCAACACCACAGCAGTGGCTCTTCGGGGCGCGGAGTTACGGTTTATGAAGATATGAACGCAGGATTTGCCATTCGTACAACACCCGCAAGTTTTATGCTTCGTATGGGAAGTATGAATTGGCTCGAAGCATCGCCGCTTTCTATTTGGGGCGGAACAAGAAGAGCGTTTGCGTGGGAATATCTTCCTTACGAAATTGAAGGACCAATTGCACAGCGTTTCAGCAATAACATTGCAAGCTTGGAGCAGGTCGGACGAGGCGTTTGGAACAGAAGACCTTTCCAAGGTATTGACCTTTCTGTTATCGACTTACCTTGGGGACTTCGCGGATTTTTCCTTTATGGCGTAGGAAGCCCGTTCGACAGAATGCACCGCTACCATATAGATATGGCTGTTGACAGAGGATATGCGGGTGATAACGCAGGAGCAGTCGGCTCAATTATTGAAGCGGGTATCGGCGACCAATATCGTCAATTTCTTTTTTATCGCTTAAGTAAACGTATGCAAGACCAAGATATTACTTTCGGAATAAACAACGGATTTATGATTTCGAGAACCGACGTTGTAGGTGCGGGATATTGGTTCGGCGCTTCGTTTAATCAAAAGTTCGACATAGGACGTTTACGTTCGGATTGGGAAAATACGGCTACTGGAGAAACCGTCAGAATAGAACATCAAACCGACCTTGAAAGAGTTCGCGATTGGAACGCGGCAGACAGAAATATTTTATCGCTCGGTGAAGGTTTTATTGTTGAGCCGAATATTTTGAGCGCAGACGTAAGAGGAAGTATCGGCAGTAATTTCAGATTTATGCTTGACGTCGGCGCTTCTTGGGTCGATACACATTTCATAAGAATTGACCCCGACTCGTATGGCACCTTAGCGCGAAGAAACGACCCGGCATTTAACATATTCGCAGACCCTGCCGTCGGAGGTGATGGACGTTCGGGAACGCAATACAATCCGGGAAGAATTTTAGACACAAGAACATCAACAAGTGCGCCTCAACTTGCCGTTTACGGAACAGGAACATATAATTTCCCCGCAATTCAGACAAGTTTGGAATTGTTTTTTGCGCAAGACAACTTTTATTCGCCGTTCTCTTTTGTAAACAGCACTGACGCATTTTGGGCTTTCGGTTCAAATATGCTCGGCTCGGGCGCATTTCTTAACACAGAAGCGTCTCCTTACTCAAAAAATATGCGTTCTATGAAACTTACACTTGTTCCCGAAACACCTGATTGGCACGGATTTTTGAAGTTCGGATACCAGATAAATTCGCAGAATACCGCATCTCGCGACCTTTTGGCGCTCCCCTACCGTCTTAACGGCAGAACGCTTCAGCAAGCGCTTTCTCCTTGGTACAGCAAATGGGGCTTGGGAACGCTTACGGAAGGACACGAGTTCAGAAACAACCAAGGCGGCTTCAGTACCAACGAGGGTATGGCAAGAATAGGTACATTTGCAAAACACAGAGTAAACCGTATGGGCGACCAAAGTTTCACACAACCCAACGCTCCGCATATAGGCGGTTTACGTGGCGACTTTGACGGAATAGTAGAAACATTTGTTCCGTTCGATAATCCTCACGATGTAATATTTAACTACTTTGCAGGAAGCACGGACATCAGCAACTTCCGCGATTTGAGAAGTATTTGGAACAGCGGCGGCGACATTTGGGGCGACCTTATGCGTGTCAGAGGAAGGCGCTTTGAGGGAGCGAGCGGAAACATCGGCGGACCCAATACTGCAAACACAGGTCGATTTGAAAATATGATAGTGAGAGGAATAAATGCCGCAAACAGCGGAGATGGCGTCAGAATAGTTAACGGAAGAGACACTTCGTTTGTTCGTTTTGCAGTAGATGACCTTGGAAATTTGTTAGTTGACCCAATCGGAGAAGGTACCAGCGGAATTCTCAGAACTTTCAATGCAGACGGCAGTTTCCGAAGTGATACGGAAGTTTCCGTTGTAAGCGAAACAGGGTTTGTTCCCGTATCTCAAAAGAGAAGTTTTGATTTCAGCGTAGATTTTGCTCGCAACATTGCAAGATACGTCGGATACCAAAACGACCTGTATATTTCGCTTTATTACCAAATAAACGGCATAACACGTAATTTTCAGCCGATGGCATTTATGTCCGACGAAAGCAACGACGTTTTGCTTCTTTCGCACTACTTCAGAACCGAGCCTACAATCGGTCTTACCAACAGATTTTTCATAACCACAATGTTCGGATTTGAAGCGTGGAGAAGCGGAAAAACTTGGATAGGCGAGTATGCATATATGGGCGGAGCTTTAAACGGACAACCGAATAACGGCGGACTTATAAACGTTGCAAACGACGCTTGGATAGAAGCCGCCGACAATTTTACAGGCGCTACCCATTACACGCTAACAGGAGTTAAACGCAGTAATCTTGCGACCAACGACATTGCTTGGGGTGTAGGTTTTAATTGGGATATTGTTCGCAGAGTATCTTTACACGGAAGATATTCTTGGTTAAGACATATTGATAAAAATATTTCGTATGTTGATGCAAACGGTAATACACAGCGTCCAAACGATTTCACGGGTAATGTTGTTTCACTTGAATTAAAAGCGTTTTTCTAATAGAAAAGGGGTTATAGAATTATGAGAAAATTAAAGTTTATTTGTACCGTCATTTTAGCATTCGGAATGTTTGCGGCGGTTTTGGCTCAGGCTGAGCCGATTAGAGGAAGTATTAGCGAGCGCCTCGACTCTATTGAAGCGCAGACGCGAAATATCAATGCAAAAGCGGGTATTCATTTCGGCGGGAATTTTTATTCCAGAGCGCTTATGTCAACGCTCAGCGGAAATGCTACGAAAGATGAGACCGCAAGCACTCACGAAGCATTGCTTTTTACGGGACTTGACTTGAATATTACGGCGCGTCCGATTGACATTATTTCGGGAACGGCGATAATCAGAATGCACCACGATTGGCGTAATATGTTCGGCGCAACCGCAAATCCGCTCACTCTTCGCTGGATAAGCATAGATGGAAACGCAGGGGATTTTTTCCTTTATAATGCAGGAGATTTCAGACAAAGATACACACCTCTTACTCTTTGGGTGCCTGAGCCTGAAATTATGTTTGAGCCGACGGTTTTTGCTCGTCAAAGAGAAATTACTATGGGCGAGGAATTTTTGGGCAACAACGAGAGAGTGTTGCAAGGTTTCAATTTTAACTTTGGCGCATCTATAGCGCCCGCCTTGCAGGAACTTCGCATTGGCGGTTTTGCAACACGACTTCGTGAAGCAGACAAAGAAAGACCTGCTCTTACGGGCGGCGCTCCTATACAAGTTTCGACAGCAAGAAACCTTATGGACAGATACGCAGTTGCAACAAACTTGGATTTGGTATTTGTTCCCGGAACTAATTTAGGCGGAACATTTATGCACATCGGCGACGCGAAAAAGACAGGCTTCGGCGGCGAATTGCAAGCCGCTCTTAATGCGACAAGCAATACGGTTTTCAGTGTTCGCGGCGGATTAGGCAGTGAACTTTTTGCAGGAATTGACCCTCGCGTTGCAAAATTCGGTTTGAGCGCAGAACTTGCAGGCTCAGATTACACTCAGTGGTCATCTTTTAACGACGCAGGCGCACACGTGCTTACAAGAGCGGACGGAACTCAAATGGTGATTACTAACATAGAAAGACCGACGCAAGAAAATCTATGGAATGAGCTTACCGACGCTCAAAAAGACAGACATATAGGTTCTCAATCAGCAACAGCATTTAGAGGCGGATTAGACGGAGATATTAAGTTCGGTGCAAACGGTGTTAATTTCGATTTTGGTTTTATTGCAAATCAGCGTAATTTCAGAAACGAAATGGCTCAAAGCCCTGCAATGTTTAACCGCTCTGTTCTTCACAGCGACAATCCGAATTACTTCAACACTTTTGACGCATTGTATGTAAGCGCGTTTACATATATGCCGGGTGAAGGACACGCAGGAACAAAACAGCCGATGAGAAAAGGCGCTTGGACAAGAAGCACGCTTACATCTGCAGAGCTTGAAGAAGCATTTGAAACAGAGTTGATTGAGACTTTAATAAGCGGAGCAATGCATTTCGGACAAGCAACTCCAAACAGAACAGGACTTCTTGCAAACGTCGGTTTTGACTTTTTAGACAGAGCGATTTTGGTAAGCGGTTTACTTAATATCCTTGAAGAAACAAGCGGAGAACAACAAGAAAACGTTATTGTAAAACAGCAATTCACGGAATTTGGCGGCGGTTTATCTCTTGATGTTGCTAAATTCGGTCATTGGTGGGCGCACCCCTTTATTCTTTCGGGAAGTATTAAACACACAGCTGTTGATGACTTCTTAAACATAAGAGGTGCGACAAACGATATTTCTTTTATAAACAGCGGATTGTATTGGCAGTTTTGGAGAAGAGCCGCGCTTATGGGTGGTTATCAGTTTATAAGAAGCGAGTCTTTAATTGATCCGATAGCCCCCGACGAAACACACAGAATAACCCAATCACAGTGGGCGGCAGGTTTTGAATTTATCATTGCCGAAGGCGGTGTGTTAAACGCAACTGTCGGACAAGTGAATGTAAAACACCATTCTAAAGATATTGATGACTTCTTGAGATTAACACAAAACAATTCGAGCGCACTTCGCTTTGATTTGAATTTGTCCGTGAAATTCTAAACGGGAGAATTTGTAAATGATGAAAAAACAAAAATTATCATTCTTGGCGTCAGTGCTTCTTCTTTGCGCGGTTTCTATGGTTTGTGCGCAAATCAGACCGCTTCCCGAAGTGGTCGCCGCAAGAGAAGCGCGCGAACAAAGAATGGCAGAGCAAAAGCAGGAAACAAACGAGTTTGTTTTCTTCAGAGAGAACTTCGCTTCAGGCGGATATTCGTATGTTTACGGCGGAAATACCCGTATATTTATTCCTGAAGAATCAGGGCATATCGGAGAAGTCGCCGTTGTATTTGAACTCGACCCCGCCGATTATGCAGGCGGTGCAATAGTTCTTTGGGGAACGCATTTTGACTTGACCGAAGTATTTCCGACAGGCGCGCTCGAATTTTGGATTAAGGGCGCAACAGGCGGCGAAATAGGTCGCGTGGGTCTTGCGGACGACGAAATGGTGGACGGCATTAAAACGCAAGTCGGCGTGGACTTTAACAGATACGGTGGTATTCACCCGTTTTGGACACACATGTCAATTCCTTTGTCGTCGCTCGGCAGACGCGGGCAGTTCTGGGATCCGCGCACTCAGTCGCTTGTCAATAACCCTTTCAAATGGGGCAACGTAAAAGAATTTATTATTACGACTTCCAAAGGCGCAAACAGACAGTTTAAGGTGTGGCTCGATGACATTCGCATTGTTCCCGACCGCTTCCCCGAACCCGCTAATCTTTGGGAACCGTATTGGGACGAGCGTGAAGAAATTATCGCTCCAGCTCCCACACGTCCGGGTGCAGACGTAGTAGAAACAGCTGTTCTTTGGGAAAAAGATTTCAGCGCGCCGATGAGAGGCGTTGCCTACGGCGGAAGAACTGTTTTTGCGCAGAAAAACACAACCGATACGACAGGCGCAAGCCCGCACGTTTTGGCGGTTTATCTTGACGGAAACGAATTTTCGGGCGTAACCTTTAACTGGGGACGTTCAACCGACCTTACGCAACTTCGCGACAACGGCGGCGGCTTAGGTTTTTGGGCGAAAGCAGTACCCGGAGTTACACAGCTTATCATAGGTCTTGTTGACGACAGAGGCAACAGAAGCGTTACAACTTCACAGGTCGCAAACAGCTTCGGAACGCTCGACACAAATTGGAATTACATAATGATACCGCTCCAAGAATTTGCCGACGAAGGCAGTTGGTGGGATGAAAGCATAAACAGAACGCGCCCCGGTCTGGTTGATTGGAGCCGAATTGTCGGCGTTACGGTATCGAGCAACAGATTTGTAAACCGCGTTATGCTCGACGACCCGATAAGAGTGTTCTTCTCGCGTTTTGCATACCTCGAAAATGTCCCCGGTTTTGTTGACCCGAATATTTTCTGGGATAATTTCCGCTCCAACGCTCCCGATATGATGGTAGCCGACTTTGAAACAACAAACGACCCTGCCGAGTGGATAGTGATACGCGGCGCAACTTCGCTTTTGCAAGTAAATGCAGTTCCGCAATTAGTCAGAGAACTGCGCCCAAGATTTGGACGTTGGCAAATGGCGCTTGATTGGACTTTGGACGACTGGGCGATGGCAAACTTCAAAATCGGTCGCAGAAACTTGCCTTATGTCAGCGATTGGACAAAGCATTCGGCAGTTGCATTCGACATTCATTCGGCTCTTCCAAACGGCGAAAGAATTGACGTGAAAATCGTCGATGCAGGTCGCGAAGAATGGCTTGCAACGGTTAATATAAACAACGGTTGGAACGAAGTGATTGTTCCTTTCAGAAACTTCCGTCAATCGTTTAACCAGCCCGCAGACGCTGTCTTGAACAGAGTGCTCGACCTTGAAAAAGTTATGGAATTCGGCTTCAACCCGATGGATATAATGACTTCAAGCCGAACGATTATCGACAACCTCAGAGTAACTCAAGAGCCTGCAGATAAACGGACGACAGTCAGAAGAATTACTTTCTGAGAAAATTGAAAGTTAAATAATAAAAAGGGCGGATAGAAATATTCGCTCTTTTTATTTGAAAATGATAGGTGCCCTGTCGCCAAATAGTATTTTTGTATGATTTTAAGGAGAAATAATGTTCAAAATTTCATCAAGAGCAGGCAAAGTTTTACTTGTAGAAAGAGACAGAGTTAAAGTAGATTTGTTTTCAAAAAATCTGCCGTCCGAGTGTGCCTCAAGAGGTTGCGGGGCGTGTAAAACAAATTCGCCTCAAATCGAAAAATATTATCCCAAATCTTTTTTTTATGACGGAGTTTTGGTCGGCGACCTCATAAAAGTCGAAACTCGTCTAATAGAAGACGGTTTTGCCGCGGCAATTTTATTTTTAACTCCGATTTTTTTTGCGACAATCGCGTATTACTTGGCAACTTTATACGGAATGTCCGGTGAAAGTTTAGCGGCGATTGTCTCTTCAATTTTGGGCGGAATATTTGGTTTCGCCGTTGTTGTCGTTTTCGATAAAATATTTTCTAAATTAAATCCGCCACAAATTTTTAAGGAGTAAGCAAAATGTCGTGTGATAGATTAAACGAACTTTACAATAAAATTAACGAATGCGATTTATCGTATTACGGCAAAGGAATTTCATTCATTTCGGATTTTGAGTACGACAAACTTTACAAAGAAATGCTTGATTTGGAAGAAAAATTCCCACTGTTCGTCAGCCCAAATTCACCAAGCGCAAGAGTTGGAAACGACTTAACAGGCGGATTTGTAAAAGCAGCGCATAAATACCCGATGATGAGCATAGACAATTCCTACGATGAAGACGAAGTCCGACAATGGCTGAACCGCCTCTACGAATTGTGCAAAACAGAAGAAATTTCTGTATGCGGCGAAATGAAAATTGACGGCGTTTCCTGTTCGCTCATTTACGAAGACGGCAAACTCGTACGGGCATTAACACGCGGCGACGGACAAAAAGGCGACGACATTACAGCAAACGTTCGCGCAATAAAAAGTATACCACTCGAAATAAAAGGCAACGGTAATTTTGAAATTCGCGGCGAAATGTATATGAAATTCGACGATTTTGAAGCATTGAACAGGCAGATGGAAGAAGAAGGGAAACCGCCTTTCGCAAATCCCCGAAATACCACTTCGGGAACAATGAAATCCCTTTCTCCCAAAGAAGTAGCAAAGCGCAAAATTTCTTTTTTTGCGTATTATCTGCTTGACGGCTCAGTTTTCGACACCCAAGTAGAGCATTTGCAAAAATTATCGGAATTCGGTTTTTCTGTCGTCGAACACAGCGCCGCGCTCAAAAATTACGACGAAATAATAGGTTTCATCAACGATTATCGCGAAAAACGGAAGCATTTTAATTATCCGATAGACGGAATTGTATTTAAGTTGAACGAATTAAACCTTTACGAAAAGGTCGGAAAAACCTCAAAATCGCCAAGGTGGGCTATGGCGTTTAAGTACGAAGCCGAGCAAGCGCAAACAAAAATCACAAGCATTGATTTGCAGGTCGGTCGCACAGGAGTAATTACGCCTGTCGCACGATTTGAGGCGATTGAACTTTCGGGAACGCGGGTCAGCAACGCTTCTTTGCACAATTTTGACGAAATAGAGCGGCTTGAAGTCGATGTAGGCGCGGTAGTCAAAGTAGAAAAAAGCGGTGAAATTATTCCGAAGGTAATAGAAGTCGTGCAGAAAACAGGAACAGTTTTTGCAACACCGAAAATTTGCCCTGCTTGCGCTTGCGAATTAGTGAAAATTGACGACGAAGTGGCTATTCGTTGCCTAAACCGAGATTGCCCTGCAAAAAAAGCGGCACATTTTGAGTGGTTTGTTTCCAAACACGCTATGAATATCGACGGAATGGGACCTGCGGTAATTGAGCAACTTTTAAACAAAAACTTGGTGAGCGACTTTGCGGACATATTTGCCCTTAATCAAGACAATTTCCTTAAGCTCGAAGGATTTAAGGAAAAGTTGGCGAAAAATGTGTATTCGGCAATTCAATCAGCAAAAAACGCTGGGCTTTCACGCGTACTTTCGGCGGTTGGTATTCCGCTTGTGGGCAACCAAACAGCAAAACTTATAGCGCAAAATTTCAGAAATTACGAAAATCTGCAAAACGCAAAAACAGATGACTTACTGAAAATAGATATGATAGGCGAAGAAATTGCAAAATCCGTCGTCGAATTTTTTGCAGACGAAAAAAACCGACAACTTTTCAGAAAATTAGCGGAATGCGGCGTTGTGCTTGAAGAAGAGGTTGCGCAAAATTCCGGGAAACTGAACGGAAAAACAATCGTTTTGACTGGAACGCTGAGCAAATTCACTCGCGATGAAGCGACGGCAATCCTCGAAAAGCACGGTGCAAAAGTCGCGGGAAGTGTAAGCAAAAAAACAGCACTGGTTGTTGCAGGCGAAAACGCAGGAAGCAAGCTCGACAAAGCGCAAGAACTCGGAATTGAAGTAAAAGGCGAGGAATATTTGGAGGAATTAACTGCCGAATAACCCGTAGGGGCGTATTGCATACGCCCGATTTCTGTCGGCGGTTTGGGCATGCAATACGCCCCTACATATATACAAAACAAATAAGGGCAGGTTTAAAACCTGCCCTTACGTTTTATGGGGTGAATGACGGGACTCGAACCCGCAACTACCAGAATCACAATCTGGTGCTCTAACCATTGAACTACACTCACCGTCAAATTCTATCGCTAAAATAGTTTTTCGCAAGCACCTTTGTCAAGAGGTTTATTGCAAAATCAAATTTCCCCACGTTGCAGGTGCGTGGCGCGACGCTTTTGCAGGATACGCAAATCCTGTTCCGTGCACCATAAATCCGAAACGTCTGCCCGCTTCAAACAGCATACCCAAGTCGTGCCAAGGTATAAATACGAGTTTTCCGTTTGCAATGCTGTGCACTCTCATATCGCCTTCCCAATCGCGAACTCTGTATTGAATTGCCATAGTTCTTTGCTCTATGCTTCTTTCGGGAAACAAAAACTCTAAGGTTTGTTGCTCGGCGTTGTATCTTACTATGCGATTTGCAAAAGCCAAAAATGCGGTTTTACTGTTTGCAGGGTCGAGCGACACGGTTAAATCGCCTCTCGAAGTATTAATTCCGACAAAAAGACCGTTTCTGTTGTATGCAAACCTATATATGTCGTCGGCGCCGAGCGGAAAATTATTTACGTCATCGTTAAAGAGAGAAATTGTGTCGGCGGTTTCCAAAAGCGGTGTTCTTATAAGCCCGTAAGGTCCGTAAACTCGTGTGTTGCCGCCGATTTTCTCCTGCACCCACAAAGCGCTTTGCCCAACAGTCTCTCTTCTTATTCCCGAAAACATCAATGTCCATTCAGCCTCGTTCGCTCTGCGCGATTGAGTTGAAAGCACAGTCATTCTGCCGTTTTCATCCCTATGCTGTAATTCGTAATTCACTATTTTACCCGAATCTGCATCATTTACTCCCACGCTGAATTCAAGGGTATCTCGTCTGAAAGAGGACCAAGCGTCCGGGGAATATAATTCGGCGAAACTCGTCGCCACAAACGAAAGCGCCATTGCGATAATCAAATACTTCTGCATATTTTCACTCCTTAATTTGAAAACTTTTCGCCAACAAAATAATAAATGCCAAACATTTATAGGAAGACAAAAACAAAAAACCTTGCATTTGCTCTATGAAAAATAGTATTTTGGGTCTTATGAAGCGCATAAATTTCTCAAATTATGTCAGACAACTACCTTCAAATATGGTTTTAGAATATTTGAGCGACATAGGCTCATCCAAAATTTTAACGAACGGCGTTTACGAAAAAATCACGAAAAAATTCTGCGAAGAAAATTACATCGAACAGACTTTACAAAGCGTTTCAGCGAACGAAAGAGCAGAGATTTTTCAAGTTTATATTTGCGGCGACTTTGGAAAAAAAATCTCATCGCAATCCTTAAAAACCAAAGTTTTGAAAACATTTTTGGCTTTTGAAGGCATAGACGAAAACTCCGATACCCTCTTTGGATTTCCCGACTTATCGCCGCTTATAGCCCGATATTTCGCTCAAAATTTAAGCGTTTGCGAAGAATTAAGCCGCCCTTTGTATTTTTCTTCGACGCTTTTAAGCGATTTTGCTATAATTCTGGATATGTTTCAAAACTCGGAAAGCAAAATTTGCACAGACAAAACCTACTCTCAAAGATGGACGGAATTACTGAAAGAGCGGTGCGGAATAGGAAAATTACTGACAACACACGAAGAACTAGATAAAATTTTGGATTTTGTTTTGGTTTTGTCAAAGTCATTGGGCGCAAAATTCAGCGATACCGACTCAAAACTGACACTTCTTTCAAGCGCAGAGCAATTGTTGAACAGAGCTATAGAAGAAACAAATAAAGATTTGCCGAAAATCATTGCAAATTTCTCAAAATGTATAGATTTTCAATTTTTGCGCTCGCTTGTCGGCAAAAACGAAGGACAAATAAAGCTTGATATTACGGAAATGGGCGAAATTGCCAAAACAATTGATTTTTCGCTGAAATTTTTCCATTGGTGCGGTCTTATTGAATTAGCAAGCAACGACGAAAAACAAAGCAAAAACGTACGAGTTTTCCAAATAAAAACAAGTGATTTCACATCGTTTGAAAATGGACATATTTTGCCTGATTTCAACGTTTATATTCCTATAGGCGTAAATCCTAAACACTTGAGCAAAATTTTGTATTCTACCAAAATCTGCTCGGTTGATGTCATATATCGCGGAAAAATTGACAAGCAACGACTTGAAAAAGCATTGGTAAACGGTATTGAAGAGCGTGAAATAACAGAAATTTTGCAGGAATGGAAAGTCCCGCAATCGCTTTTAACGACCATTCAGGAATGGATACATTCTTTCAACCGAGCTTTTGCGGATTTGCCTTATATTGCATTCAGAAATGATGTTGCGGCGGTCATTGCAAGCCACGAGCAACTTAAAGAAAAATTATCACCGATAGATGGATATACATTTTTCAAAGTAAAAGAGGGTGAGGAGAATTCGGTTTTTGAAACGCTCGGAAAAATCGGCTTTGACTTGCGAAAAATTGCCGAAAAAAATACCCTCCCACTCGAAGAAGACGAGGATGAAGACGACATTCCCTGCAAATTTAATAAAAACCCGCAATTTCATATAAAGCAAGAGTATATTTTAGTGTAGGGGCGTATTGCATACGCCCAATTATTTGCAACCGTTTTATCATTTACGTGTTGTTTTTACAGGGCGTATGCAATACGCCCCTACAGTTATTTACGACGTTTCTTCCTTATTGCGGCGGCAGTCGCCTCTTCCGATAAAATCATTTGTTGCAGAGTTTTGTTATCGTTCAACGCGCAAATTTCCGCTTTTTGTCTTGTTTCTTCGTTTACCGAAACCCTGTTTATTTCATAGCCCGTATAATTTTCTATATCTTTAAGCAAAGTCTCTTCTTCTTCACAGCAAAAGGAAATCGCCTCTCCCCTTTTGTCCCCGCGACCCGTGCGACCAATTCGATGGACGTAATTTTCGGCAACTTCGGGCAAGTCATAATTTATTACATTGCTGACGTTGGGAATATCAATTCCTCGCGCTGAAATATCTGTTGCTATAAGTATTTTAAAGCGATTTTCGCGAAAATCTTCGAGATTTTTCTCCCGTTCGGTTTGTGCAAGCCCGCTGTGAAAAATTGTGCAGGCAACATTGTTTTTCTCCAAGAATTTTTGTACGCGTTCCACTCTCAGTTTTGTTCGCGCAAAACAGATGATTTTTGCAGACGAATTTTCCACAATAAAGTCAAGCAGATAAAATCTTTTTTCTTCCTGTTTCACAAATAAAACGCCGTGTTTTACGTTTTTTGAAACAGGGTCTTTGGGCGAAACTTGTATTCGTATTGCGTCGCCTTTCACTTGCGAGTATGCCAATTTTTTTATTTCGTCATCGATTGTCGCCGAAAAGAACATTGTTTGATGCCGCTGTTTCAGCATTTTTTTTATATATTCCAAATCGTCATAAAAACCCAGTTTCAGCATCTTGTCCGCTTCGTCCAAAACGAAATATCGCACTGCCAAAACGTCGATTATTCCCTGCGAAATAAGGTCGAACATTCTCCCCGGAGTGGCAATCAGCACATCTATTCCTTTTTGGAGTTTTGCCGCTTGTTTCTCTTGCTCAACGCCGCCGTAAAGGGCGAAACTGACAAGGTTGGTATGCTTTGCAAGTTTTGAAAAAACGCTTCCCGTCTGCTTCGCAAGCTCCCTTGTAGGGCACATTACAATACATTTTATTCCATCGGAACGTTTGTTTTTTTTGTGTCTGTCGATAAGGTCTATCAAAGGAATTGCGAACGCCGCGGTTTTCCCGGTGCCGGTTTGCGCAACCGCCAAAACATCCTCGCCCGCCAAAATCGACGGAATACATTTGTATTGAATATCGGTTGGTTTTTTAAATCCCGAGTTTTCGAGATTTCTCTTAATTTCATCAGAGATTTTATATTCGTCGAATTTCATAATGCTCCTTAAAAACGAAGGGTTTCGGGACCGCCCCAAATTCCCAAATCGGGAAGACTTCCGTCGA
Source organism: Chitinivibrionia bacterium (assembly GCA_009779925.1). Lineage (NCBI taxonomy): Bacteria > Pseudomonadati > Fibrobacterota > Chitinivibrionia > Chitinivibrionia bacterium. The sequence goes on along the minus strand of WRAZ01000006.1, from coordinate 3,208 downwards.
TTTCACGAAACACTCTGTCGCTCACCCCTGCATCGATTGCAGGCGAAAACGGCGACAAAAAGAAACGTCTGCGTACGTCGTCCGCGCTAATGCTTTCCATAATATTGTAGGAGGCGGCTCTTCTTTCGGCTCTTCTGCCCTCTTTTCTTACTGCCGCTTCGGCAAACGACCCAAGAAATATCGGCTCCATAACCATATTTCCCTTAAAATCAGTGGAATCGCCGTTTGAATTTACTCTGTCGTTTCTGCCGAACAAGGGGTCAGTCAAAGAAAAATCCCGCCCGTTATCGAAAAGCAAATTGTGCCTGAAATCAATTCGGGCGTGGCTGTCGCCCCAAAGTCCTGTCATATTATTGTTTACCAAAATGGAATTGTAGATAAGCGGATTGGAATTGTAAACTCGAATTCCCGTCAAAAAATTTTGGGAGAAAACGCTGTGCGCTATACGAGCAGTGGAACGGTCTTCTACGCGAACGCCGATATTGTTAAACGTAAAAAGAACGTTTCTGATAAGCGGCTGTCCGCCGATAACACGAATTCCGTGCGCCGCCGAAGAAATTGTCGCGTATCCGATAACCATATCCTGCGTTCTTGCCGACCTTATTACTATTCCGTACCAATGCGTAAATTGATTTCCCTCTTCAACGTTCAGCCCTCTGAAAACAATGGGACGCGTCGGTGTTCCAAGCGCGTGTAAAGCTCCAAAAACTTTTATTGACACGGTTTGCGAGTCAAGGTTGTCCAACTGCTCTATGCCTTCGGGAATTCTTATGGGACGTTCTATCAAGACTTCTACGCCAGCCTCAATTACAAGGCGCGCTTGAGGCGCTACAACAACGTCGTTGGTAAGAATATACGGACTATTTTCCGCTCTCCACCAAGTATTTGTAGTTATTACTTCCCCGTCGATAACCGTACGGGCAAAGCAAACGCTGACTACAAAAAACGTCGCTAAAACACTAATTTTTGCCATTATGGTATCCACCAATTTCCTGTTATGAGAAGCATATTCAAAAGTTGAATCGCCATAGCATATTCATTATTTGCCACGCTTACGCCGCTGATAGCATTGTAAGCACTGCTCACAAAACTTTGATTGCCGCTTGCCGCCGCTGCTGAAGCAAATGGTGCCGCAAATATCGGCGACCAAGAAGTGTATCCTGCGCAACCGGGACGAACAAAACTATCGAGCTGGCAACTAGTAGAAATAGCGGTAGTAATTACATCGCCCTCTAGCGTGTACCCTGAAGCGGTCATACCTCCTATTCCGAAATGACTTGTTATCCGAGAAAGTTGATTTTTCGCAGCAGGCGTTCCGTGGTGTAAGTAATCTTTTGCTATAAACCAAGGAGTTCTGGCAGCATTCATTGCGAACCGTCCCCAATTATGTTCGCCACTTACCAACGCTTCAAAATGAGAGGGCCAATTCTCATTTCCGGCATCATTACGGTCAGGTATTGAATCGCCTGGAAGTATCCGTCCTCCAAAATTAAAACGGTTTTCGTTGCTAACCGCTCTTGCGAGATTAACGCCTATAATAAAATCAGGCATAAGACCTGTTATCGGGTGGGACACTTGCCCTAAAAGCGCATAAACCGTATCAGCCGCCGCAAGCCAAAAACCTGCGTCATCAACTTCGGCAAACGCTCTAAAATGCGACGGTCGCCAATCCGAAGTTCTTGAAGTTGTATTAGTAGCGGTAGCAGAAGGTTGACGATTGCCCCAATCCCAGCTATGCCAGTCGCCGAGTTTGGTTCTGTGTGTAGCATTATTCAGGTGCATTGTCGATTCTCTAAGCCCTCTGATAACATTTCGAGCGTCATTCAAATACGATTGCTCCCCCCATTGCCTATAAGCCAAAAGAAGTGCATAAGCCATATCCAAGCAACCGTCGGTAGCAGCATTGCTTCTGCCTGTATTTGTGCTTAAATCTGAGGCATATACCGTCCAAGACATCAAGCGATTATCCGCAGTCGAAGGATTTGTTCTTCTTAATCTGTTAAGTCCATCAAAAATTTCTTTTTCATCGCCAAAGCCTTCCGAACCTGCCATTAACGCAAAAATAAGCATTGCATATCCGTGTGCTTCCGAAATTGTAACAGTTCCTGTCCCGCTTGTTCCTGTAGCGTTTATAAAATGCAGTATTTGACCGTTGCTTCCTTGCGCGGATCCCAAATATCTGTCTCTGTATCTGCGATACACGGCAATAACATCACTATTCATTAACTCTTGCGTTCTGTTCGGTCTTATGCCGTTTATAGAGAACAGACCTGCTTGCGGAAAAGGCTTTAACGCCGTTGTATCCGTCGGAAGTTTTGGTCTTTCAACGGGAACCAACGGATCCTCGACGCAACCGAGAAAAAACAGCGTTGCCGCTAAAAATGCCGCTAAATAGATTTTTTTCATTATGGAGCCCTCCAATTTCCTGTGATTAAAAATAAACTTAAAAGTCTAAGTGAATTGTTGTAAAAACCTCTCGTATCTCGTTCTATAAGATGGTCGTAAGTTCTGTTTAAAAATTGCTGGTTTGCAACGTCGCCAATCATTCCGGCTGTAAAAGGTCCTACAAATGCTATAGACGCTCTTCGGTCAGGATCAACGGGATTTCCGTCTAATCTGTAAATCGACCGTATGTCTTCGGGATCGCCGTTTGTAGCGCCTCTCAACCAAGCGCTTATTCGATTGATTTGCGTTTGGGCAGCAGGCGTTCCGTTATGAGCCCAATCGAGTGCAAGTCGCCAAGGCACTCGGCAAGAATTATACGAATAATTGTAATAATTGTGTTCGCCTGCAACAGCCGCTTCGTGCGTACCCGCTACTACTCTTGCGGGATTGTCTATAACAAAATCAGGCATAAGTCCCGTATTTCCGTCGGAAACTTGAGACAAAAGCGTATAAACTTCATCTGCCGCCGCCCACCAAAAATTATCGCCCGTTGCTCGGTAAAACGCTCTAAAATGTCCGGGCATCCAGTCCGATGGTCGCGAAGTTGTTCTGTCCGACAATGTCGCTTGCCCCCATCTGCCGTGCCAGTCGCCTAAATTTGTTCGATGTTGATTGCCGGGCGCTCTGTGAAAGTTCAAACTTTTTATCGAGCCGATAATATCAACAGCGTCGCTTTTATATTGCGGATCGCCCCATCGTCTATAAGCTAAAAGGAGCGCGTATGCCATATCCATATCGCCGTCGGTTGCCGAATTGCTTCTGC